>JBGPYI010000026.1:0-14260 GCA_041493175.1 Gaiellaceae bacterium
AGGTTGGGCATCGGTACTGAGCGGCTCGTCGGTCGTTGGCGCCATGTTCGCCATGGTACCCGGGACGCCTGCGAGCGAATCCACGTGCGGCGTGAGGTGGAGGTGCGCAGGGATCCGTCGCTCCAGAGACAGTGCATACACCGACGCGAGCAGGCAGATCGCTGCCGCCGCCGGCCAGAGGGCACGTGGTTCGGCCTGGAGGACGAAGCCTCCGGCCGCGGGACCGATCAGCCACCCGGCCTGCCAGGAGAAGCTGGAGAACGCCATGTAGCGGCCGAGGAGCCGCGGTTCAGCCAGATCGACGACGAGTGGCGCATAGATCGCGCCGTGCAGGCATTCGCCCAGAGCGAACACCGCGACCGCGATGCCGAAGACGAGGGCCGCCTGAGTTCCGGTGAACCAGGTCCCGCCGACCAGCACCGCCACGAACGTGCCGGCCCAGACCAGGCCCATCAGCGCGAGCCCGCGCATTCTGCGCTTGCCCTCGACGAGCTTCACGATGGGCAGTTGCCCGAGCGCGACGCCGCCCGCGAAGACGAACCAGAGCACCCCGATCGCAGGCTCGCTCACGTGCGCGGTGTTCTTCGCGAACGGCGGGAGGAGCTCGCTCATCACCGCGATGCCGGCGCCGATGAAGATGACGTTGAGGACGATGTAGCGAAGAAAGACACCGTTGCGGAGCACGTCGGCGTAGCGGCCGGGCTCGTGGTGAGCCTCGACGTGACGCGGGGCGGGAACGAGCCGCAGCACCCCGGCGAAGACGAGAAACGTGGCGGCGTTGAGCAGGAAGAGGAACGTGAACGTACTCGGGTGGTCCGTGCGTGCGATCGCGCCGGCGACGAGCCCGCCGAGCGCGATGCCGAGGTTCATCGTCATCCGTTGCTGCGCGAAGGCGGAATGACGCCGGTTTTTCGGTGTGAGCGAGCTGAGGAGCGTGGACTGACTCGGCCAGAAGGAGCCGCTGCCGAGGCCGACGAGCGCGTTCAGGGCGAAGGCCTGCCATGGGTTACGAATGAGCGGGAAGAGCGCGAAGGCGACGGCCATCACGATCAGCGCGCCGGTCAGAACTCGCCGCGGCCCGAGCCGGTCGGAGAGCGCGCCCCCGACGAAGCCGGAGACGAGCCCCGCTGCGGAGTTGGACGCGACGACGAGACCTGCGACGCCGAGCGAGATTCCGCGCACGTTGTGCAGGTAGATGATCAGGAACGGCCCGATCACCCCGTTCCCGAACATGTTGGCGAGCCCGCCCGCCTGCAGGATCCAGACGTCGCGCGGCAGCTGAGGGTTCAGGCTCCGAAGGTAGGCCCGCACCGCGCGAGCCTACGGGACGGCCTCTACGACGCGGCGACCTTCACTGCAGTTGACTTCGCACGAGGCGCGGCCGCGACCATGACGCGGCTCGGTGAATGGTGCAGGATGTAGTCGACCGTCTTCCCGAAGATCGAGCCGCGTCCGTTCCTTCGGGGTGATCCCAGCACGACGATCTCGGCTTGGCGGCTCGTGGCTTCCGCGACGATCGCCTGGCCGGCGTTGCGCGCTCGAACGAAGCGAGTGACGACTTGAATACCGTGCAGCTCGCCGGCGGCTCGCGCATCGTCGAGCAGTGCGTTGGCGGCGTTTTCGAGTTGGGGCAACTCTGCGTCGAGCGGCAGCTCGAGTGGGACTTCGATCGCTGCTACAGCGGTCACGGTGGCACCGCGCTCCGTCGCGAGTTCGAATGCAAGGTCGAGCGCGATCTCCGACTCGAGCCCGTCGACCAGCGGCACGACGATGCGGCGGTATTCGAGGGCGACAGACGCCCCGATCGCGATCGGGGCGTGCACCGTCTGTGTCAGCGGCACGCGCACGACGAACCGCCGGTACAGCACGTAGGCCGTGAAGCCGGCTGCGAGCCAGGCGAAGCCAACCAACCGTGTCGTCGGCTCCTCCACGACAACCGTGATCCACGCCGCGACGGTTCCGAACAGGCCGACGATCGCAAATATGGGCCAGTCGACTCCTCGAAGACGAAGGTTTGGCCACGACTTCACCTGGAGTTCCTCGTCGGGGTACCGGTAGCGGAGCCCGATCATTGCCGCATTCGCGACGGCGAACGAGAGCATCGCGCCGAACGAGTACATGGTCCCCAGGAAATCGATCTTTCCGGGCAACAGGGTTGCCGTCGCGAGTAGTCCAGAGAAGCACAGCAAGCTCAGCCAAGGAGTCTTGAAGCGTGGATGCAAACGGCGAAAGAGCTCGGGCAGTTGGCGGTAGCTCGACATTGCGTACGTGATGCGCGATGAGCCGATCACTCCGGCATTGGCGGCGATGATGAGGATCGTCCCCGCGAGGATGCCCACGTAGAACTTCATCGCCGACAGCAGGTAGCCGTGCAGGCCGATGTTCTCTATCAGCCCGAGCACCGGATCGTTCGCGAAGCCCTTCGGTGGGTTCTGCCCGAGCAACGTCTCGTAGTGTCCGCCGACTCGATGAACGGGTAGCGCCATCAGCGCGATCGCAGGCAGCGTCAGGTAGATCGTGAAGACGGCCCCGGCAACGAGCTTGTAGGCGCGCGGAACGTCGCGCGGCGGGTTGCGCGTTTCTTCGGCCAGGTTGGAGATCGTCTCCATCCCGGTGTACGCGATCATTCCGATCGGGATCGCCAGGAGGAACTTGCTCCAATGTGGCGCCACGCCGAAGTGGACATTCGAGGCGAGTAGGTGCGGATGGAAGATCAGGCTCGCGCCGATCAAGACGAGCAGGACCTGCGTCGAGAAGTCCACGATCGCGAGGATCACGTTGAGCCGCACGGCTTCGCGGATCCCGAAGACGTTCAGCGCGACGAGCACGAGGATCACGACGGCTCCGCCGACGATGTCCCAAGGGTTCTGCCGAAGCGGGGCCCAGAAGACGGAGAGGTAGTGGGGCACGAAGAACGCGGAGATCGAGATCGTCACCATGTAGTTCAGGAGCTGCGCCCAGCCGGCGCCAAAGGAGACGACTTCGTTGAACGCGTGACGGGCAAAGCTCGAGGAGCCGCCCGCTTCCGGGAAACGCACCGTCCCCTCGGCATACGTCGCCGCGGTGCAAATGAAGAAGATGCCCGCGATGACAAAGACGACCGGCGTGAGCCCGAGCGCGAAGGACGCTGTCAGTCCGAGCGCGTAGTAGATCGACGAGCCGACGTCCCCGTACGCGGTCGAGAACAGTGCGGGCGTCCCGAGGACCCGCTCGAGACCCTGCGCCCGGCGGCGCGACATACGCCCAACGTAGGACGGTCTTGCTCAGGCCCGGCTCAAGCTTCGAGGGGCCGGCCTCAGGAAAAGCTCAAGATCCTGGATCGACCAGCCGGTAACCCGCCCCTGGCTCGGTGAGGATGTAGCGGGGCCGAGCGGGATCGGGCTCGATCTTCCGGCGTAGCTGTGACACGTACACGTGGAGGTAATGCGACTCGTCGTGGTATTGAGGTCCCCAGACTTCTCGAAGGAGCATGGGGTGGGTGAGCAGCTTGCCCTCGTTCTGCATGAACACGCGCAGGAGCGTGAACTCGTGCGGCGTCAAGGTGAGCTGTTTCCCGGCGAACGAGGCCAACCTCTTCTCGAGATCGAGCCGCAGCCCACCGACTTCGAGCAGTGGCTCGCTCGACGGCCCCGCCCGACGCAGCGCAGCACGGAGCCGCGCCAGCAGCTCGTCGATCCCGAACGGCTTCGTGACGTAGTCGTCGGCGCCCGCATCGAGAGCGGCGACCTTGTCGCGCTCCTCACCGACTGCGGAAAGCAGAATCACAGGTGCGCTGCTCCACTCGCGCAGCTCACGCGTCACGTCCGTGCCGCTCTTTCCCGGCAGCACGAGATCCAGGATCACCGCGTCGGGCGGGCGCATCGCGGCACTTGCAAGCGCATCTTCGCCGGTGGCCGCCGTCTCGACCTCGTAACCCGCGCCGCGCAGGTTCGCGCTGACCGCCCGCAGTATCTGCGGCTCGTCGTCGACGACCAGCACACGAGGGCCGGTCATCTCGGCGCCGCCACGATGGTCTCGGCAAGCGGGAACGCGAGCACGAACGACGCACCGCTTCCTGCCTTCGATTCGGCCCACACGCGGCCGCCATTTGCTTCCGCGAAGCCGCGCGCGATCGTGAGCCCGAGGCCGGTCCCCGATTCGGACGTCCCGCGCTCGAACGGATCGAAGATGCGCCGGAGCTGGGCCTCCGTCAGCCCCGGGCCGCGGTCAGTGACGCGGATGCGTGCCTCGCCCTCCGCAGTCTCGACGCTGACGTCGACCGTGTCCGTGGGCGACGAGAACTTCAGCGCGTTCTCGATCAGATTGACCAGGGCACGCTCCGCCTGGGCGCCGTCGACCCGAAAAGCGGGAGACTCGGCGCCGAGGTTGACCGCGACGCGGTCGGCTCCTTCGCTGAGCTCCTCGAGCGCCCGGCCTACGATGCCGTCCGCGGTCCAGAGCTCAGGCCTGGGCTCGGCGGCGCCCGCCTGCAGGCGCGAAAGATCGAGCAGGTTGTGAACCAGGCGCTCGAGCCGTCGCGCCTCCACGTCGATCGTCTGCAGGAGCTCGTCGCGATCGGCCGCGCGAAGGTGCAGTGATGCACTCAGCAGGCCGTCGACCGCTGCGCGCACCGCCGTGAGCGGCGAGCGAAAGTCGTGGCTGACCGAACGGAGGAGTGCGGTCTTGATCGCATCGCTGCGGCGTAGGCTCTCGGCCTCGACGGCCTTGAGCCCTAGACGCTCTCGGTCCTCGGCGACTGCAAGGATCGACGCGAGGGCGGGAAGGATGCGCTCGCGTGTGTCGGCTTCCGGCTCCGCACCTTTGCGGAAGAAGATCCGGCCGACACTCCGATCGCCAGCCACGAGCTCGAATGCGGTTTCCGCAGGCTCGGGCCGCCGCAAGGAGCCGAGTTCGATCCGCGTCCCCTTCGCACCGAGGACGGCCGCAGTTCGTCCGGCGATGCCGCGCAGCTCGTCCTGGACGTGCTCGCTGCGCAGCAGGCTGAGAGAGACGCCCGCAACGAGCGTCGCCTCTCGCTCGCGCTGCTCCGCTTCGCCGGCACGGCGCCGAGCGTGGGCGGCCAGCTGGCCGACGACGATGGCTGTCCCGAGGTAGACACCGAGCGCGACCCAGTTCTCCGAGTCACGCAGCGTAAAGTTGTGGACGGGCGGGAGGAAGAAGAAGTTGAACGCGAGCATGCTCGCGACGGCCGTGCCGACAGCGTACGCCACCCCGTAGGCGACAGCGACGGCCATGACCGCCAGCACGTAGAGGACACCGAGGCTGAGGTCGGGGGCGACCGGCCGCAAAGCGAAAACCAAGCCGGTGCCTGCCGCCACCGCAACGGCGCTTGCGATCAGAGCCCGTAAGGGCTTCATTGCCTCACAGTAATCCTCTGAGAGATTCTTGAGGCCGGCTGCCGAAACATTCAGGCGGCGCTGAGGGTCGTCCAGTCGCTCTGAGGGAGCGTCAACGCAGCCCCGCGGATCGTCCGGGGGAGACGAACCTGCTCGGTTAGACGAGGCAGCGCAGGCTGCGACCACCGCCGTCCACCGGCTCGACGACGCCTTCCACCCGTACCTGTCGACCGGCCGGTGCTCTCACTTCAACACGTGCTCCATGACCGTGCGGGAGGACGGCGTCCGGTAGAAGCATGAGGATTCGCCGCGTGAGCGAGCACGTCTTCACGCCCGCCGGACTCGATGCGCTCCCGCCCGCCGAGGTCGCGCGCAAGGCCGAGTCCGTGGGCGCGACGAAGGCGGCGATGGAGCCGGCGAATGTGTTCGTCCTCGCCGTCCTGGCCGGCGCGTTCATCGCACTGGGCGCCATCTTCGCCACGACCGTGATGGCCGGCAGCACGAACACGGCGTACGGCGTTATCCGTCTGCTCGGCGGCCTGGCGTTCAGCCTTGGGCTCATCCTCGTGGTCGTCGCTGGCGCCGAGCTCTTCACCGGCAACAACCTGATCGTGATGGCGTGGGCCAGCAGGCGCGTGACCACCGGGCGGTTGCTCGGCAACTGGGCGCTCGTCTACGCGGGGAACTTCGTCGGCGCCGTCGCGACAGCCGGACTCATGCTCGCCGCCAGGCAGTACACGTTCGGCCACGGGGCGGTCGGCGTGACCGCACTGACGATCGCCAGCTCGAAGACGAGCCTCGGGTTCGTCCAGGCGATGGCGCTCGGCGCCTTCTGCAACGCGCTCGTGTGCCTCGCGATCTGGCTCACCTACGGCGCCCATACGACGGCGGACAAGATCCTCGCCGTGATCCCGCCGATCGCAGCCTTCGTGGCAGCCGGCTTCGAGCACAGCGTCGCGAACATGTTCTTCATCCCGATGGGCCTTCTGATCAAGACCGACCACTCGTGGATCGCGTCCGTGGACGGGCTCCCGGACCTCTCGCAGCTCACGTGGGGGCACTTCCTCGTAGACAACCTGCTCCCCGTCACGATCGGCAACATCGTCGGGGGCGCCGGCATGGTCGGTGCGGTCTACTGGTTCGTCTACCTGCGCCGCCGGCCGGCAACGGACACCGGCCGTTCCGCGTGACTGCCTAAGGGGCGGCGGCGGCCGCGACGTGGGGCTACGACGTCGCGCCCGCAGGCCCCAGCCTGACGGCGGTGACCTTGTACTCGGGGCACGAGGTGACGTCGTCGCACGCGTCCGAGGTCAGCACGTTGGCGAGGGCCTCGGGGAAGTGGAACGCCATGAAGAGCTGTCCGGGAGCGACGCGCTCGGTCACCTCGAGACGTACTTCGATGCGCCCCCGTCGACTCGTGACTTCGGCGCGCTCGGCAGCGGACAGGCCGAGTCGGGCGGCGTCCGCGGGGTTGACCTCGAGCCGCTCCTGCGGCAGCAGGTCGAGGTTCGACGTCCGCCGGGTCATCGTGCCGGCGTTGTAGTGCTCGAGCCTGCGCCCGGTCATGAGCACGAAGGGGTACTCGGCGTCGGAGTCCTCGCCCGGAGGCAAGTAGCCGCGTGCAGCGAGCTGCGCTTTGCCGCTCGCGGTGGCAAAGCGCTCGAGATGGAGCGTTGGTGTGCCGGGGTCGTCGGCGGAGCGGCAAGGCCAGTGGATCGGGCCGACGCGGTCGAGCCGCGCGTGAGAGATGCCGCCGAAGTCGGGTGCGACCCGCGCGATCTCGTCCATCGCAGCGTCCGGGGTGGGGCAGCCGAGGTCGGCTCCGAGCGCGCCGGCCATGAGGTTGACGATCTCGAAGTCCGGGAGTGCGTCGCCGGGCGGCGAGACGGCGCGTCGGACGCGCTGCACGCGCCGGTCGAAGTTCACGAACGTCCCGTCCTTCTCGAGGAAGGAGGCCGCCGGAAAGACGACGTCCGCGCGCCGTGCCGTTCGCGAGAGGAAAAGGTCCTGCGAGATCACCAGTTCGCACGCGTCGATCGCCGCCTCGACCCGGTGGGTGTTCGGGTCGGTCTGGGCGATGTCTTCGCCGATCACCCACAGCGCCTTCAGCCGCCCGTCGAGCGCGGCGGCGAACATGTCGAGAATACGCAGCCCGGGCCGCCTGTCGAGCCGCACGCCCCACTCGCGCTCGACGCGTGCGACCGCCTCGTCGTCCGTCAGCCGCTGGTAACCCGGCAGGTAGTCGGGTAGCGCCCCCATATCCGAGGCCCCCTGCACGTTGTTCTGCCCGCGCAGCGGATTCACGCCGCCACCGCCGTCCGTGCCGACCTGTCCGGTGAGCACCGCGAGGTTCGCGAGTGTGCGCACGCCGTCGGTGCCGTGCGAGTGCTCGGTGATCCCGAGCCCGTACACAATCGAAGCGCACCCGGCGCTCCCGTACAGCCGAGCAGCCCGCCGCAGCTCGCTCGCCGGCACGCCGGATATTTCCTCGACTCGCTCCGGGGAATGGTCACGCAGCACGTCCCGGAGGGCGTCGAGCTCCTCGGCCCGCTCGGCCAGGAACGTCTCGTCGGCGAAGCCCTCCTCGAGCAGCACCCGGGCCAGCCCATTGAAGACCGCGACGTTCGAGCCCGGCCGTGGCCGCAGATGCACATCCGCGTAGCCGGCGAGCTCGATCCTGCGCGGGTCGACCACGACCAGGCTCGCACCCTGGATGACCCGCTGCTTCATCCGCGCCCCGACGACCGGATGCGCCTCGGTCGGGTTCGCCCCGGCGAGCAGAAAGCAATTCACGTGGTCGAAGTCGTCGAACGGGTTCGTGCCGCCTGAGACGCCAAACGATGCGGTGAGCCCGGCGGCCGAGGGCGAGTGGCAGAGCCGCGAGCAGTTGTCGACGTTGTTGGTGCCGATGACGGCGCGCATCAGCTTCTGGACGAGGTAGTTCTCCTCGTTGGTAGCCCGTGCTGAGGAGATCGTCGCGATCGAGTCCGGCCCGTGCCGCTCGCGGATCCGCAGCAGCCGCCAGGCCACGAACGCGAGCGCCTCGTCCCAGCTCGCCGGCTCGAGATCGCCGCCGCGGCGTATGAGCGGCGTCGTGAGCCGGTCCGGCGAGTGTACGAACCCGTGTGCGAAGCGACCCTTCACACAGGCGTGGCCGCGGTTGGTAGGCGACGAGTGGTTGGGCGTCACCGCGGCCACCTCGCCTTCCCGCACATGCACGTCGAGGGCGCAGCCGACGCCGCAGTAGCCGCAGGTGGTCACGATTACGCGCTCGATCGGACGCAGGTCGAGGAAGCCGGGCTCCGACAAGGCGCCCGTCGGACAGGAGTCGACGCAGCCGCCGCAGGCCACGCAGTCCGACTCCAGCCAGGATCCTCCGCTTCCCGGCGCCACGACCGTCGCGAACCCGCGTCCCACGAGCTCGAGCGCGAACGTCCCCTGCACCTCGTCACACATCCGCACGCAGCGCCCGCACGCGATGCACAGATCGGTATCGAGCTTGACGTACGGATGCGAGTCGTCGCGGCGGCCGGGGATCTGTTCGCCGCGGAAGTTGTCGCGCTTCACGCCGAGCGTCTCGCAGGCGCGCACGAGCTCGCTGCGCTCCGGCGGCAGCTCGAGCGCGTGCTCGGACAGCTCCGAGACGATCAGCTCGAGCGTGCGCCGTGCCGCGGCGAGCGACCGCGGGTCGTCGGTCCGGATCCGGTCGCCTTCGGCGGCGGGTGTGACGCATGCCGCCACGGTGCGACCCTCGGCGCAGACCAGGCAGATGCGGCAGGCTCCGGAGGGAGAGAGCCGATCGTCGTTGCAGAGAGTCGGCACCGCGCCGCCGGCCGCACGCACCGCCTCGAGCAGTGTGGCGCCCTCGGGGACCGTGACCGTGTGTCCGTCGACCTCGACCTTCACTGCCGCAACCCCACGTCGTCGCCGTAGATGCGCAGCATGCCGCGCACCGGGGCGGGCACGCCTTGGCCGAACCCGCAGAGGCTCGCCTGCTCCATCGTCTCGAGCAGCTCGTCGAGCCGTTGCGCGTCTCCCGTCTCCGCCTGATCCGCGGCGATCCGCTCCGCGATCTCGAGCCCCCGCCGGCTTCCCACGCGGCAGGGCGCGCACGTTCCGCAGTTCTCGTCGTCGGCGAAGCGCCAGAGGTGCAGCAGGAGCTCTCGGCCTGAGACGCGCTCGTCGAACGCGACGAGGCTTCCGTGCCCGAGCGAGACCCTCCGTTCCGCGAGCGCCTCGATCGAGAGCGGCGTGTCGAGTTCCTCCGGCGCGAGGAAGCCGCCGAGCGGGCCGCCGACCTGCAGCGCGCGCAGCTTGCGCCCGTCGCGCAGCCCGCCGCCCAGCCCGACGCAGACCTGCTCGAGCGGAATGCCGAAGTCGACCTCGTACACGCCGGGCCGGGCGAAGGCCTCATTCAGGCAGACGAGCTTTGTGCCATGGGAGCGTTCTGTGCCGCGGGCGGCGTAGGCGTCACCGCCGCGATCGACGATCCACTGGAGCGCCGACAGCGTCTCGACGTTGTTGACGACCGTGGGCGCGCCGTAGAGGCCGCCCCGGCCGGCCGGGAAGGGCGGTCGGGGCGCCGCGCCCCCACGCAGGCCCTCCATCGAGTGGAGCAGCGCGGTCTCCTCGCCGGCCACGTAGGAGCCTGCGCCCTCGAACACCTCGACGTCGAAGTCGAAGCGCGAGCCGTGCACGTTGGGGCCAAGATGGCCTGCGGCGCGCGCTTCGAGCACCGCGGCGCGTAGCGCATCGCGAGCGGCGGGGTACTCGGACCGCACGTAGACGTAGCCGCGATCGGCGCCGCACGCGAGCGCCGCGAGCGCCGTGCCCTCGAGCACGCCGTGGGGATCCCGTTCCATGAGCAACCGGTCGGCGTAGGAGCCTGGGTCGCCCTCGTCGCCGTTCACCACCACGTAGCGCGGCCCGACGCCGGGCGCCGCCCGGGCGAGTTCCCACTTGCGCGCGGCCGGAAAGCCGGCGCCGCCGCGCCCGCGCAAGCCCGAGCGCGTGACTTCCCGCAGCACGCGCTCGGCGCCGCCGAGCTCGCTCACCACCTGCTCCCACACGCTCCAGGGTGCCGGGCCGGCGCCCAGCAGCCGTGACAATGCGACGGGATCCTCGACCGCGGCGGCGAAGGGGATCGGCGGATCGCCGCGAGGCGCGCGTCCGGCGAGCTGCTCGGCCAAGTCAATGCCGACGTGGGGCGTCTCACCGTCGAGCGCGGCAGGGGACGCATAGCAGTAACCGAGGCAGTAGACGCGCTCGACGGACCCTGCGTCCTCACCTCCCTCCGCCGCGTCCCGCACAGCCTGCAGGTGGGTTCCGCGCGTTGCGGCGAAGCAGGCGGCGCCGTCGCAGACGCGTACGGCTCGCCCGCGGCGTCGCCCGAATCCGAGGTCGGAGTAGAACGAGGCGGCCCCGTTCACATGCGCCCGAGGCAGCCCGAGCTCCGCGGCGAGCCGGTCGACGTCCTCCGGAGCGATCCGGCCCCGCTCGGCCTTCGCCCGCCGCAGCCGGTCGAGAACCTCGGTGGCTCCGCGGTGGTAGCGGCGCTCCAGCTCGATCGCGGCCTGGCGGCGCGTCGAGCTCACCACATACCCGGCTTCGGCCTCATTCAGGCCTATTCGTAGCAGCGGAAGGCGAGCACGTCATCTGCGGAGAGTTCGCTCGATCGTGAGCGTTCGTGTTCGCATGGTCAGCGCAGCCAGCTTCGTCCGCGCGGCGATCGTCCGGCATCCGGGCGCGCACCCACGCGTCTACGGGAAAGCCGCAAGCCACTTCGGAGTGTGGCTTGAGCTTCTCGCGCTGAGCACCGTGAGCGCCCGGTAGTCGGTGACGCGGCGGGCGTGGAGGCGCAAGCGAAGGCGCACTCCTTAGTGCGGCGAGCTGGCGTTCCGGACCGCGTCTGCCAAGACGTCGAGCGCCACAACTCGCTGCGCGCGACCGACGAGGTAGCAAAGCAGAGGAGCGTTCGTTCGCTCGCCGCTCTCATGAGCAGCGATACGCGCGAGATCGAGGAGGGTCACCTCGCTGTCGTGGTCAAGCTCGAGCTCCTGCGGCGGGATGCCAGACGACTGTGCGATCGCGTCGCGGACTCTCGTCAGCCATTCGTCCACCCGTTCCTCCTCGCTCCAGGACACACTTCAACCGACAAGCTCGGCGCGTTCTTCCTCGGCCAGCTACTGACACGCGTCGCGATTAGGTTAGGTGACGATCGCACCCGGGGTCAGAGGGCTCCCCCCAGAGGGCTCCCCGGGTACGCTAGGGTCGCGATGAGCGCCGAACGAGACGCTCTTAAGGCGCCGCCCTACTCGGCCGCGCCGGTCGGGGTTCTTCGGCTTCCCGGCGGAACCGAGGTGCGCGACTGGGTCGCCGTCGAGGAGCCGCTCGAGATCCGCATCGAGGGCCGCCCGGTCGCCGTCACGATGCGTACGCCCGGTCACGATGAGGAGCTCGCGCTCGGGTTCTGCCTCTCCGAAGGGATCCGCCCGACGGCCGTGGCACTCCCCGCCGACCTCGCGGCAAACACGGTCGAGGTCGAGGCGCCGGGCTTCGACCCGGCCGCGCTTGAGCGGCACTTCTACACCTCGTCGTCCTGCGGGGTCTGCGGGAAGGGCGCGCTCGAGGCGGTCGCGGTCGAGGCGCCGCGCGTCGAGAGCCGCCTCCGGGCTCCGCTCGGGCTCCTCGCCGACCTGCCCGAGCGGCTCCGCGCAGAGCAACCCGCCTTCGCGGTCACCGGCGGACTTCACGCGACCGGTCTCTTCAGCGGCGAGGGCGAACTCCTCTGCTTGCGCGAGGACGTCGGTCGCCACAACGCCCTGGACAAGGTCGTGGGCTGGGCCTTTCGCGAGGGACGACTGCCTCTCTCCGAGGCGATCCTCTGCGTCAGCGGGCGCCTATCCTTCGAGCTCGTCCAGAAGGCGGCAGTCGCCGGCTGCCCGATCCTCGTCGCCGTCGGCGCGCCCTCCAGCCTCGCCGTCGAGCTCGCCCAGGATCGCTGTCTCACGCTCTGCGGCTTCGCGCGCGGCGGCCGGCTCAATCTCTACAGCGCGCCGTGGCGCGTGAACTGACCGGCGTCCTGCTCGTCGGCGGCGCGAGCCAGCGCTTCGGCTCGTCGAAGGCGCTGGCCGAGCTGGACGGAGAGACGCTGGCCCAGCGGGCCTGGCGGGTCCTCGGCGAAGCGTGCGACGAACGGATCGCGGTTGGCAAGGCCGCCGACCGTCTCGACCTGCCGTTCACGGTGCTCGACGACGGCACGCAGCTCCGCGCGCCGCTTGCGGGAATCGTCGCGGGAATCCGGAATGCCCGTCTGGCGACCTGTGTCTTCTTGCCCGTCGATCTCCCCTTCGTTACGGGGGAACTCCTTCGCGACCTGGGAAACGCCTGCAGAGAGGCATCCATGACCGAGCAGGGGCCGCTCCCCGGCGCGTTTGCCCGGGAGGCGCTGCCGGTGCTCGAGCGACGCCTTGCCTCGGGCCAGCTGACGCTTCGCGACGCGATGGCGGAGCTCGACACAGTCGTGGTGGAGGCTGACGAGCGCCTGCTCTTGAACGTGAATTTCCCGGGTGACCTGGAGACGATTCGGGGCAGTGCGGGTGGGTGATCCACCGGCCTGCGACCCGGGCTGAGCTACTTCACACTCAGCGGGAGAGGCCGAACGAAGTCATCATGGCTCGGCGCAAGCCGAACAGGACTCCGCTCGGCGATGCGCCTGGCAGGAATCGAACCTGCGACCTTGCGCTCCGGAGGCGCACGCTCTATCCCCTGAGCTACAGGCGCGACGCCGACTAGTGTAGCCCCGGTGGAGGTGACCGCCCGGATCGCAACGCTGGAGCTGGCCGAGACCTTCGTCATCTCTCGCGAGTCGAGCGACACCGCGGAGGTCGTCTTCGTGGAGGTGCAGCACGGCAAGGTCTCGGGCTTCGGCGAGGCGGCTCCGATCGACCGTTACGAAGAGAGCGCGGAGTCGGCGTACGCCTACGTGGAGGAGCACGCCGACCTGCTCGGCGACGACCCGTTTGCGCTCGAGGCAATCGAGCATCGACTTGCTCCACGTGAGTGGGCGGCTCGGGCAGCGATCGACGCTGCACTTCACGATCTGCAGGGAAAGCTCGTCGACGTACCGGTGTGGCGGCTCCTCGGGCTGGAACGCGCGGGCCCACCCACGTCGTGGACGATCTGGCTCGGCGATCCGGAAGACATGGCGCGGCGTGCGGCCAAGGCCGTGGACTTCACGCGACTGAAGCTCAAGCTCGGCGCCGGCGACGGCCTGGACGTCGAGCGGGTGCGCGCCGTTCGCGAGGTCACGCAGGCACCGCTCCAGGTAGACGTCAACGAGGCCTGGACGTTCGACGAAGCGCGCGACGCGCTGCCTCAGCTTGCCGAGCTCGGCGTCGCGTACTGCGAGCAGCCCTTGCCGGCCGGCGACCCTGACGGTCCCCGCCTGAAGAGTGCGTCGCCAATTCCGATCTACGTCGACGAGGACTGTCATCGGTTGAGCGACGTCGCGGCCTGTGCCGAGCGTGCGCACGGCATCAACATCAAGCTCGCGAAGTCCGGCGGCATCCGCGAGGCCGTGCGCATGGCGCACGCGGCGCGCGCACTCGACCTCGGCGTAATGCTCGGCTGCATGGTCGAGTCGGGGCTGGGCATCGCTGCGGCTGCGCAGATTGCGAGCCTCTGCAACCACGTCGACCTCGACGGCAACCTCCTCCTCGCAGAAGATCCTTGGCCGGGCGTGGAGCTCAGCGACGGCATTCAACTGCCCTCCGACCAACCGGGACTCGGTGTCAGACAAGAAGTACCTGATCCTCGCTGAAGAGTTCTCGCACGATCCGCACTACGCCAAGACTGCGCGCGGGGTCATGCGCTACCGACGCGATTCCGTTGTCGCAATGCTCGACTCCAAACGCGCAGGCGAG
>JBGPYI010000167.1:0-5416 GCA_041493175.1 Gaiellaceae bacterium
GGCGCATCCGGCTCGGCTTCCTCGATCAGCTCCGAGACGACGGGCGGCATGTCGAGCGTCGTCGGGATCAGGTAGTCGGTGAAGCTCGCATTCGTGATCAATCCGTCGCGGGTCTGGATCTCCTCCATCAGCGCTAGGCCCAGCCCTTGCGCCGTCCCTCCTTCGATCTGCCCCTGCACGGCTTGCGGGTTGACCGCCTGGCCGACGTCCTGCGCGGTGCCGATCCACACGACTCGCGTCAGTCCCAGCTCGACGTCGACCTCGGCGACGACGCGCATGGCGGCGCACGCGTACGCCACGTGCGTGCGCTCCCCGGTAACTTGGCCCGTCTCCGGATCGAGGGGCGTCGTGCGCGGATGGCGGTAGATCCGCTCGACGTCGACCTCCCCGCTGCCGCCCTTTTTCTCCCGCTCCTCCAGCGCTGCCCGGCACGCGTCACGCACGGCACCAGAGGCCATCCACGTCATCCGCGAAGCCGACGCCGAGCCGGCGGAGTCGACGGTCTCGGTCGTGTGCGGTGCAAGCACGATGTCGACCATGCCGAGCTCGGTGCGCGCGACCTGGAGGATGACGTTCGCAACTCCCTGGCCCACCTCGGCGGCCGCGCAATGGACCGAGGCGCTGCCGTCGGCATGGAGCTGCACCCGCGCTGCGGTGTAGTCGTCGAAGCCTTCCGAGTAGCCGATGTTCTTGAACCCGACGGCGAAGCCGACTCCGCGCCTCACGCCTTCGCCGCGCGTCGTGTTGCCCGAGCCGCCCGGAAGCCGCATCGGGTCACGTGGCAGCTCCTCGGGCTCGGGAACGTCGAGCGCCGCCGCGCGACGAATCACTTCCGCGACAGGAAGCGTCCCGGTGATCTTCTGTCCTGTCGGCAGCGAGCCGCCCGGTCCGAGCGCGTTCAGCAGCCGCAACTCGATCGGATCGATGTCGAGCGCATCGGCGAGTGAGTCCATCTGCGCCTCGTGGGCGAAGCAGACCTGAACTGCGCCGAATCCACGCATGGCACCGCACGGTGGGTTGTTCGTGTAGACACACGTGCTCTCGATCAGCGCGTTGTCGACCGCGTACGGCCCGACCGCGAACGAGGCGGCATTGGACGTGACGGCCGTCGAGCTCGACGCGTACGCACCGCCGTCGAGCAGGATGCGCACACGGACATTGACGAGCCTCCCGTCACGCGTCGCGCGGTGCTCGGCCCAGATCTTCGCCGGGTGGCGGTGAATGTGGCCGACGAACGACTCCTCGCGGTTGTAGACGATCTTCACGGGACGGTTCGTGCGGAGGGCGAGCAGCGCGCCGTGGAGCTGCATCGACAGGTCCTCGCGGCCGCCGAAGGCGCCGCCCACGCCGGCTAGGTGGATGCGCACCTGCTCGGGCTTCAGGTTCAGACAGGGCGCGACCTGGTCGCGGTCGACGTGCAGCCACTGAGTCGCGACGTAAACGTCCACGCCGCCCTCGCCGTCCGGCACCGCGAGCCCCGACTCCGGCCCGAGGAAGGCCTGGTCTTGGATCCCGACCTCGTAAACGCCGGAGACCGTCACGTCGCCCTCAGCCTCCGGATCGCCGTGCCGGATCACGAGCGAGCGGACGATGTTCGGGCGCGGATCGTCCCGGTAGCCGTGGCCCATCGTGGGCCGGTCAGGATGGAGCGGCTCCTCCTCCGTCGCCCGTTCTGGGTCGACGACCGGCTCGAGCGGCTCGTACTCGACGCGAATCCGCTCGGCGGCGCGGCGCGCCTGCTCCGGATGCTCCGCGGCGACGAGCGCAACCGGCTCCCCGAAGTAGCGCACGCGCTCGTAGGCGAGCACGGGCTGGTCCTGGAACTCGAGCCCGTAGCGCTTCTCGCCGGGGATGTCCTCGTGCGTCAGCGCCGCGTGCACGCCCGGCATTCCGACCGCCTCGGAAATGTCGATCGACACGATGCGGGCGTGGGCGTGAGGGCTGCGCACCGTGTGGCCCCAGAGCATCCCCGCGGCCTGCAGGTCGCTGGAGTAGGCGAATTCGCCGGTGACCTTCGGAATGCCGTCGACGCGCGGCACGCTCTCGCCGACCCGTCCGAGCTGAAGCTTCGGCGCGGCAGTTTCGCTCATCGGCCGCTCTCCGGCCGATGAGCTGTGGAAGGGGCTCCGGGGGAAACCGGAAGGTTTCCCCCTTTGTTCTCCTCGGCGCACGCGGCGATCTCAGCGGCGCGGGTGCTGAGGCGATCCCGAAAGAAGGGAGCTCGTGAGGGAAACATGGTTTCCCTCACGGGAGCGAGCCGCAGGCGAGCGACGCTCATAACGACGCCGCCGCCATTCGCACCGCGTCGAAGATCTTCGCGTACCCGGTGCAGCGGCAAAGGTTGCCCGAGAGCGCCTCCCGGATGTCGTCGTCGCTTGGGTACACGTTGCGCGTCAACAGGTCGGCGGTCGCAACGACGAGCCCCGGCGTACAGAACCCGCACTGCACTGCGCCCGCCGCGACGAAAGCTTCCTGCACCTTGTGCAGCCTCCCGTGTTCGGCCAGCCCTTCCACGGTGACGATCTCGTGGCCCTCGGCCTGGGCAGCCAGTACGAGGCATGCGCACACGAGCTTCCCGTCGAAGAGCACGGAGCACGAGCCGCACTCGCCCTGCTCGCACGCATTCTTCGAGCCGGGCAAACCGAGCCGCTCGCGCAGTGCGAAGAGCAGGCTCTCGCCTTCCCAGACATCCGACTCGTGCGGCTCGCCGTTGACGTGCAGCTCGATCCTCATACGAGGCACCTGTCCAGTGCACGCTTAGTGAGGATGCGCAGCGCATGACGACGGTATTCGGCCGTACCGCGAACGTCGTCGATCGGGCTCGCGGCTTCGGCGACGCGTTGCGGAAACGAATCCGCCTCGTCGAGCCTCGCGCGGACGAGGGTCGGCACCGGACCGGCCGAACCGAAGGCGGCGCGCAGTTCCTGATCGACACGAACCGCCAGGGAGACGACGGCGATCACCATGGCGTTGCGCGGTCCGACCTTCATGAACGTCTGGCGGCTCGCGGGAGTGCCGGTTTTGACCTCCACGCCCAGGATCAGCTCGTTCTCCCGCAGATCATTCTTTTTCGGGCCGAGGAGGAACTCCTGGAGCGGAACAGTCCGCAGCCCTTCCACGCAACCGATCCTCACTTCCGTCCCGGAGACGAGCAGCGGCGGCAACGCGTCGCCGGCGGGAGACGCAGTGCCGAGATTGCCCCCGATGGTGCCGCGATTCCGGATCTGGGGCCCGCCGACGGTCCGCGCCGCCTCGGCGAGCGCCGGCAGGAACTCGGCCAGCGGCGGCTCCATCGCTTCCGCATAGGTCAAGCCGGAACCGAGCCACAGCATGCCGTTCCGCCGCGACCAGCCGCGCAGCTCCGGGACCTCGTTGAGGTTCAGGAGGGCGCCGGGCCTGGCGCGGTCGAAGTTCAGGTCGACCATCACGTCCGTGCCCCCCTGAATGGGCACGGCGTCAGGACGCTCCGCCTTCAGGCGCAACGCCTCTTCGAGGGTGCGGGGCGTCAGCACGTCCACGGGGGCCAAGCGTACTTCGCCGTCATGGGAGAATTGCCTCGCCGTGTCCAGCGATCTCTCCCGACGCCTTGCCGTGGCCCGCGGCGACGAGCCCGCCGACGTCGTCGTGCGCGGCGGCCGCGTCCTCTCCGTGTTCACGCGCGAGTGGCTCGAGGCCGACATCGCGATCGCGGACGGCTGGATCGCCGGGCTCGGCGAGTACGAGGGGCGCGAGGTCGTCGACGCATCGGGGCGCTACGTCGTCCCTGGTTTCCTCGACGCACACATGCACCTCGAGTCGACGAAGTTGCTACCGGACGAATTCGCTCGGCTCGTGCTCCCGCTCGGCACGACTGCAGTCGTCCTCGACCCGCACGAGCTCGCCAACGTCCTTGGCACCGACGGCGTGCACTGGCTGCTCGACGCCTGCGAAGGACTGCCGCTCGACTTCTACTTCATGGCGTCGTCGTGCATCCCCGCGTCGAAGTTCGAGTCGCCACGGCGCCCGCTCCTGAGCGGCGACCTCGAGAGCCTGCTCCGGCGCCGGCGCGTCCTCGGGCTCGCCGAGATGATGAATTTTCCCGGCGTCATCAACGGCGATGCAAGCGAGCTGGAGAAGCTGCGGCTCGCAAACGGCGTGCAGGTCGACGGCCACGCGCCCGGCCTCGTCGGCAAGGCGCTCAACGCCTACGTGGCGGCAGGCATCCGCTCGGATCACGAGGCACTGACGGTGGAGGAGGGACGTGAGCGCCTGCGCAGCGGCATGTGGCTCCTGATCCGCGAGGCGTCGATGGCACGGAACCTGCAGGCGCTGCTCCCACTCGTGCATGAGTTCGGCACGAACCGCATCGCGTTCTGCACCGACGACCGCGACCCGGAGGACATCGCGGAGAACGGCCACATCAACGGGATGGTTCGCGAGGCGGTCGCGGCGGGCGTCGCGCCGGAGGACGCGGTCGTGCTCGCGACGATCAATCCGGCGACGTGGCACCGGCTCTGGCACCTCGGAGCGATCGCGCCGGGCTACCAGGCCGACTTGCTGCTCCTGCCTGACTTGGAGCGATTCGAGCCCGAGCTGACGCTGAAGGCCGGCCGCCCGGTCGAAGAGATTCCGGAGCCTGACGTCCCGGAATGGGTCAAGCATTCCGTGCGCAACCGGCCGGTGAGCGCTGCGGATTTCCGGATCCCGTGGGACGTCGGCAAAGCGCGCGCAATCGGGCTCGTGCCCGACCAGGTGGTGACCGAGTCGGTCGAAGTCGAGCCGACGACGGTGGGCGGCTTCGCGGTCGCCGACACCGGCAATGACCTCGCGAAGATCGCAGTGATAGAGCGCCATCTCGGAACGGGCCGCATCGGACATGGGTTCGTCCGCGGTTCGGGCTTGCAGCGCGGCGCACTCGCGTCGACGGTCGCGCACGACGCGCATAACATCGTCGTCGTCGGAATGGACGACGAAGACATGACGCGTGCGGTGGAGCGGCTCGGCGAGCTCGGCGGCGGCATCGTCGTGGTGGACGGCGGCGAGGTGAAGGCCGAGCTGCCGCTTCCCGTCGCCGGGCTACTCGCCGACGCACCGCTCGCGGAGGTGATCGAACAGAGCCTGGCGTGCAACGACGCCGCCCGCGAAGTCGGCTGGTCGGGCGCGACGCCATTCCTGACGCTGTCATTCCTCGGCTTGTCCGTGATCCCGAGCCTGAAGATCACCGACCGTGGGCTCGTCGACGTCGACCGCTTCGAGATCGTGCCGCTGAAGATTTGAGCACCTTGCTCACCAACGCCCACGTCGTGACGATGGACGACGCAGGGACCGAGTACGAGGGCGGCTGGATCCTCGCCGAGGACGGTGTCGTGAAGGACGCCGGCGCGGGCGCGAAGCCCGGGGCTGACAACGTGCACGACCTCGGCGGCGCAGTTGTGAC
>JBGPYI010000036.1:0-11763 GCA_041493175.1 Gaiellaceae bacterium
ACGATGGACGTCCTCGAGCCGCCGAACCGCATGAGTCCGGCTCCGGTGCTGCGCAGCTTCCGCGGAGACGGAACGCTGCGTTGGGCGCAGCGGCTCTCCGAGCGGACGTGGGCCAAGCTGGCCGAGGGGCCCGCGGGGCCGGTCGTTCAGCAGCAGCCCTCGGAGCAATGGTTACCCACCGCCGAGCATGGGACTGCCCTCGGCCGAGCCGCGCAAGCCGGCCGCGGCCGGCCTGGTCGGCCGTTCGCCAACGGCCGCGAGGTGCTGGTCGAGCGCGTCGGTGCAGGCGAGCTCCGACTGGCCGAGCTCGCGGGCGATGTGGTCATACGCAGCTGGCGCATCACGAGTGCAACGCCGCTTGGCGAGGTGCAGCTCGCCGAGCCGTACGGAAATCGGCTCGTGGTCGTCACGAAGACGTATACGGACGATCGCAGCGAGTATGTCGTGCTCGTCCTCGATAGGTCCGGCATCGTCAACAGCTTCACCGTCGAGTCGCTCGAGTGGGCTGAGTCTGCACCGCTGGCGCGTTTCCGGCTCGCCGGCTCTTCTTCGTTGTACCGACTCGGCTCGACGCGCGCGGGTCTGTCCGTCGACCGCTTCGACCTGGAGGTGTCCCGATGAAAGCGTTTCTTGTCGCCTTCGGCGTCGGCGTCGTGCTTGCGGGCGCGACGGGTGCTCAGGCGTACCATCGCTTCTGGGCCAACTGCAACTCCGACGCCCCGACGTTCATGACCACGATGACGCGCGACGCCGCGCAGGACTACGCGAACGCGGCACGGTACGAGGGCTACCAGTGGGGCGGAGGCTGCTGGAACTACGACGATGTCGACTCGTACCCGTACGACGTGCCGGGTGATCCCTCGGCGCACGGCGAAGGCGGGGACTGTTCGGGGCTGACGTTCAAGACGTGGCGCGAGTCGACCGACGACTGGCGGGACGGCCGGTACTACTGGCGCGCTCTCCGCAACGTGCACGGCCCGTACACCGCCGGAGACTTCAAGAACGGTCTCGGGGCGCCGAACCACGTCGTCGGCAAGGCGACCGCAGGTGTGATGGACGCGTTCGCGAGCTCGACCCACATCGGCATGATCTTCGTCCGCTCGCTCTACGGCGGCGACCAGATCGTCGAGGCGAAGTGCGAAGCTTGCGGAACGAACATCTTCTACCGCACGTATCGCAGCGATCCGAACTACGGCGGAGTGGCCAGGTGGGGCTGGACCGGCTGAGCCTCACCACGCTTCTGCTCGCCGCCGTGCTGCTGGCCGGTTGCGACAGTGGCGGCGCTCGCCCGGAGCGCTTGCTCTACGGCGAAGCCGCGCCGGAGTTCCAGCCCGTCCCGGGAAGCGTGATCGCGATCGGCCGCGTGCTGGACGGCACGACACTCGGTCGCCGCTTCACGAGCTGCCGTCCGACGGGGGCGGGGATCAGAAACGACGCCGTGGTCGTGGAGCGCATTGGCGTTTTCGGCGAAAGCCTGACCTTCGCCGACTCCGGCCGCAAGACCGTGTACGCGTGTGACGGCGGCACGGATCCGGCGGGCGAGCGCAAGCCGCCCTGGTGTGGCAGTTCGGCCGGGCGCCTCCTTGGCGGGAAGCTGCTCGACCCACGCCTCGACATCCTGTGCCGTGACCGGAAGGCGCGGCCGCTTGCCTACGCGTGGGTCGAGCCGGCCGCAGACGTGCGGTGGATCGGCGTCGACCAGGGCACGTACACCGAGATCTACGAAGTGCTCGCGGGACTACCTGTGCGGATCGCGTCCGCCCGCGGGATCCAGCCGGGCCGGGCGCGTGCGACCTTCGACGTGACGCAGTACGACAGCCACGGAAAGGAGCTGGTCAAGGAAAGGCTCGAGGCCGCGGTTGCAGGCTGATTTCAGGGGTACACTCGGGCGATAGTGTGGGAGCTGATCTGGCTGCTGGTGATCATGAAGATCCCCATTCTCTATCTCTCCTGGGTCGTCTACTGGGCGATCAAGTCCGAGCCGCTACCCGAGCAGCCGGCCGCGCTCGTGTCGGCCTCCGACGACTCGGATCCGACGCCGTGGCGGCCCAGGCACGTCCGCCCGCGCAGCCCCGGCCCGCACGGTCGCCCGTCACGCGGGTACGCCCGGACGCATCGCGCTACGGTGGGGACGTGAGCACGACGCCCTACCGGCAGAGCCGCCCGGCCGAGACGGTTGCCGGCTTTCTCGCAGCGGCTGCGATCTTCGTCAGCCTCGTCGGGGTGGCCTATCGGCCGCTGCGGCTGATCCCCTTCGCGATCCTGCTCTCGCTGATCGCCGTCGGGATCGGCGGCCGGAATGAACGACTTGCGACGTACGCGGTCTCGATCGGCGCTGCCTGCTTCGCGATCGGGCTGGCGGTGGCCGTGATCACGAGCCATCCCCTCTGGTAGCACGCCTCGTTGCTACAAAGGACGTAGTGACTGACGTCGACGGCCTGAACGCGGGCTTCGCGCGCGACCTGTTCGAGGAGTACCTCGAGAACCCCGGCGCGGTTCCGAGCGAGTGGCGCCAGCTCTTCGAGAGCGGTGCCAGCGACATCGTTGCGACCCATCCCGGTCTCGTACGCTTGCTGGAGGCGGCCGGAAACGGCCACCCGGCTCCCGCTCCCGCACAGGCGCCGCCGCAGGCCGAGCCCGTCTCCGACGAGCTGCTCGGCGCCGTCGCCGCTGCGATGGCTCTCGTGAAGGCGTACCGCATGCACGGCCATCTCGCCGCGCATCTCGATCCGCTCGGATCGGAGCCACCCGGCGATCCCGCGCTCGAGCCCGAGCGATTGATTCCGAAGCTGACCTCGGAGCTCCAGGCGCGCGTGCCGGCCGCCGTCCTGCGCATGTACGTCCCGGGAGACACGCTTGCCGACGCGCTGCCGCGCCTGAGCGCCACGTACACGGGGACGATCGCGTACGAGATCGAGCACATCGCCGACCACGAGAAGCGGGTGTGGCTGCGGCAGGCGATCGAGTCCGGCAAATACCGCACGCCGTTGTCGGCAGAAGAGAAGAAGGAGCTGCTCACCCGGCTCTCCCGTGTTGAAGCGTTCGAGCAGTACTTGCGCCGCGCGTTCCTCGGACAGAAGCAGTTCTCGATCGAAGGGCTCGACGTGATGGTGCCGATGCTCGACGAGGCGATCGAGCTCGCGGCGGAGAACGGCGCGCATGAGGTCGTGATCGGGATGGCTCACCGCGGCCGACTCAACGTTCTCGCGCACACGCTCGGGCTCGGCTACGACGCGATCCTCCGCGAGTTCGAGGGCGAGCGCACGATCGAGGCAGTCGTCGCCACCGACGAGGGCGGGACGGGCGACGTGAAGTACCACCTGGGCGCGGCTGGGACGCGTTCGACTCCTGCCGGGGAGATCGCGGTCACGCTCGCCGCGAACCCGAGTCATCTCGAAGCAGTCGACCCTGTCGTCGAGGGACGCGCGCGGGCGGAGCAGACCGATCGCTCGACCCGCCACGGCATGCACGATCCCAGCGTTGCGATGCCGGTACTGATCCATGGTGACGCCTCCTTCCCCGGGCAGGGGGGCGTGGCGGAGACATTGAACCTTTCCGCGCTCGAGGGCTACTCGACGGGCGGGACGCTCCATGTGATTGCAAACAACCAGGTCGGCTTCACGACCGATCCCAGCGAAGGACGCTCGACGCGCTACTCGAGCGACCTCGCCAAGGGCTTCGACGTCCCGATCATCCATGTCAACGCCGACGACCCGGAGGCGGCGATGTCCATGGTCCGCCTCGCACTGGCGTTCCGGCGTCGCTTCGAAAGCGATGTCGTCGTCGACCTCGTGGGCTACCGCCGGCACGGTCACAACGAGCAGGACGAAGCGGCTTACACGCAACCGTTGCTGACCGCGCAGATCGCCGAGCACCCGACCGTTCGCGAGCAGTTCGCGCAGCGGCTCGTCGAAGAGGGAGTCGTCACGCAGGAAGAGCCCGACCAGCTGCTCGCGCAGGTCACCTCGGAGTTGAAGCAGGCGCACGAAGCGCTGAAGGCGACGTTCGGCGCGCCGCATCCGCCCGAGGGCAAGATCCCGTTCTCGAGCGGCGACGGCGTGGTCACGGCCGTTGCGGCCGATCGGTTGCGCGAGCTGAGCGAAGAGTTTCTGCGCGTGCCCGAGGACTTCACGGTTCACCCGAAGCTGATGGGCCAGCTCGAGCGGCGGCTCAAGACGATCGAGGAAGGCGGCATCGATTGGGGCCAGGCGGAGGCTCTTGCCTTCGGGTCACTGCTCGTCGAGGGAATCCCGATCAGGCTTACCGGTCAGGACACCGAGCGCGGCACCTTTTCGCACCGCCACGCCGTCCTGCACGACGCCCAGACCGGCGAGACGTTCACGCCGCTGCAGAACC
Source organism: Gaiellaceae bacterium (assembly GCA_041493175.1). Classification (GTDB taxonomy): domain Bacteria; phylum Actinomycetota; class Thermoleophilia; order Gaiellales; family Gaiellaceae; genus 3-1-20CM-4-69-9. The sequence continues at coordinate 4,357 of JBGPYI010000036.1, forward strand.
TCGACGATGCAACCGCGTCGTTCGAGATCTACAACTCGCCGCTTTCGGAGTACGCCTGTCTCGGCTTCGAGTACGGGTACTCGATTGCCGCGCCGGAAGCGCTCGTGCTCTGGGAGGCGCAGTTCGGCGACTTCGTGAACGGCGCGCAGATCGTTATCGACCAGTTCATCGTGGCGGGACTGGCGAAGTGGCGCGAGACGACCCGGCTGACGCTGCTGCTACCCCACGGGTACGAGGGGAACGGCCCCGAGCATTCGAGCGCACGCCTGGAACGGTTCCTCCAGCTCGCCGCGCAGGAGAACATCCGGGTCGCCAATCCCTCGACATCGGGCCAGCACTTCCACCTGCTCCGACGTCAGGCCCTGGACGCCGCCGGCCGCCCGCTGGTCGTGATGACGCCGAAAGGACTGTTGCGGCTGAAGCAGGCCTCCTCGACGCTCGCTGACCTCGCGGAAGGCTCGTTCCGGCAGGTGATCGACGATCCGAATGCAATGCAGGAGGACGTGACGCGTCTCGTGTTCTGCTCGGGGAAGGTCTACTACGACATCGCCGGGCACGAGGCGCGCGCGGAGGCAACGCAGGTCGCGGTCGCGAGGCTCGAGCAGCTTTATCCGTTCCCCGTCGACGCCTACGCAGAGCTCATCGCCGGCTATCCGAACCTGCGCGAAGTCGTCTGGACGCAGGAGGAGCCGCAGAACATGGGTGCCTGGCGGACGATCCGGCATCGGCTCGAGGCGCCGCTGAAAGAAGCGGGAGTCCCGCTCAGCTACGCCGGCAGACCCTGGCGGGCGAGCCCGAGCGAGGGGTATCCCACCGCCCACCTGCGCGAGCAGGACCGCATCGTGCGGGCTGCTCTCGGAACGACCTAAGGGCTTACTTCGAGCGGCGCGATCGCGCCTTCGCGCGCGCCTTCAGCACGCGCGACGCGACCTTCGGACCGTGCTTGCGGGCTACCTTCATGACTTGCTTGCGCTGCTTCGGCGGCAGGCGGCGCCAGATGTCCCAAGCTGTGAGCGCGAGTCCTACTGGCCCTAGACGTCTGCTGAGGCGCGGTCGCACTGGCCTATCCTCGCACAGGCACTATTCATCGTGCCCCTTGTCGTGCCCCTTGCCCTGGCCGTTGCCGTTGCCGTGGCCGTGGTCTTTCTCGCCCCCGGGCGTCTGGGACTCCTCCGCCGGTGGGGGCGTCGTGGCGGGTACCGGCGGCTGTCCGGCCTCCGGGGCCTTGCCTCTGTTCTTTTCCTTGTCGTGCCCCTTGCCCTTGCCCTTTCCCTTGCCTTTGCCCGGACCGTCGCCGGCGCTCTGCGCCGGTTGGCTCGGGGCGGGGGAGACGGCGGCGGGAGGCGTGTCGTTGGCCAACTGGCGGCCGTCAGGAGCGGGTGCCGGCTTCGTGTCCGGTTTCGACCGCCCGGCCGACGTGGAGTGTCGACTGGATGGAGTGGATGCAGGAATGACGGTGTGGGCTGAGTGAGATCGAACGACCGCCACGCGGACCGTAGGCTCAGCGCCAGCCGGACGCGACGGCGCGGACGCCAACATGTGCACGGAGCGCTGAAGCGATGACGGCGGAGCTGTCAGCGATCGACTCACGTCTGGTGACGAACCGAAGAAGGCGGGCATCGCGAGTGCGAAACCGATGGCTCCCGTCATCAGCGCGGCGGCTAGAACGCGCGCCCATTTTTCCCTCATGCTTCTCCCCTACGTTGTCGATACCTCGTTCCAGGGATGTGTCGGCACCAAGGGTGGAGGACCTGAAGGGAAGTCGTGGGTAGTTTCAAAGTCAAGCTCGTCGCCTACTTCCTGCTGCTGTCCTTGCTTCCCCTGGCCGCTGCTTTCTGGGGCTTTTCGACAGTAGCTGCGCGGAGCGAGACCCGGCGGGTCGACGCGCGCCTGCAGGCCGGGCTCCGGGCCACGCTGGCCGCCTACCAGGAGGAGCTCGGCTCGGCCGATGCAGCTGCGGCGAAGCTCGTCCGCGAGCGTTCCTTCCAGCGGGCGCTTGTGGCCCGCGACCGTGCCGCGCTCGAGCGGATGCTCAGGGGAAAGCCCCATCTCGTCGTCGAGGCGCCTGGAGCCTTCCGCGTCGGGAAGCGCGACCCGACGGCGGCCAGGCGGCAAATCGCCGTCGTGGGGCCCGGAGGCACGCGGGGCGTCGTGATCGCTTCCGTCCCACTCGACCGCGCTCTCGTCAGCCGTCTGCAGGTCCGCTCCGGGCTCGAGCGGGCCGACCACATCGTCCTGGTGGAGGGAGGCCGGATCGTGGCCGGGCCTCCGGGCGTTCGAGGCCGCTTCGATCTCCTCTCTGGCAAGACCCGCACGGTCTCGCTCGGTGGAACGAAGTACCGGGCTCTCGTCGCGGGCACGCTCGACGAACAGCCCACCGCGACGCTCGGCGTGATCAGCCCGCAGGCGCTCATCGACGCCGCCAACAGGGACGCAGCGAGCCGGCTGCTCGTCGGCCTCGTCGCAGCGCTCGTCTTCGTCGCGTGCGTCGCCTACTTCGAAGGTCGCGCGATTGTCCGCTCGATCCGGCGTTTGGTCGACGCCGCGCGCGCGATCGCACGCGGGGACCTAAAGGAACGCGTGCCCGTTCAGGGCCGCGACGAGTTCGCGCTGCTCGGCCGGACGTTCAACCAGATGGCCTTCCAGCTCCAGACACGTCTTGACGAGCTCGAGGCAGAGCGTGGGCGCCTGCGCGACGTCATCTCGCGCTTCGGCGAGGCCCTCGGCGCGACGCACGACGCCGAGCAGCTGATGCGCGTGGTCGTCGAGGCCGCGATCGAGGCGACCAGCGCCGCCGGCGGCGCTCTCGTCGGCACGAGCGGCTCGCTCGTCACGGCCGGCTACCCCGACCGGGGCTCACAGCGGATCGAGGTGCCGCTGCAGGCCGGCACGATCAGCTTCGGCTCGCTGATCCTCTTCGGCGACGACTTCAGCGACGAGGACCGGATGACGGCCGTCTCGCTCGCGTCCCATGCCGTGGTCGCGCTCGACAACGCACGCCTGCACCGAATCGTGGAACGTCAGGCGCTCGTCGACGGCCTTACCGGTCTGGCCAACCGCCGCCAGTGCGAGGAGACGCTGGCCGCCGAGCTCGCCCGTGTCGAGCGCTTCGGCGGCTCGCTGGCCGTCGTCGTTGCAGACCTCGACTGGTTCAAAGACGTCAACGACCGTCACGGCCATCCTGGAGGCGACAACGTCCTGCGGGAGTTCGCCTTGCTCCTGCAGGAGACGGTCCGGGACGTCGACCTGGCGGGACGCTGGGGCGGGGAGGAGTTCGTCCTCGTCCTGCCCGGGACCGACCTCACGGGCGGGGCCCAGGTCGCCGAGCGGATCCGGGTGGCCCTGGCCGGCCGGGTCGTCCTCGCCGCGGACGGCACCCCGATTCCCGTGACTGCCAGCTTCGGGGTCGCCACGACTCCCGCGGCCAAGACGGCCTCGGAGCTCGTCGCGGCGGCCGATGCGGCCATGTACCAGGCCAAGCGGGCCGGCAAGAACCGGGTCGCGACCGCGCCCGAGCCCGCCGCGCACCCATAGGGGATTCCAGCAGTTTCCGTGGGGAAAGCCCGTCTGAAGGGCTACAATCTCGCCCGCAGCACCGCCCAGCCCCCGATCCAGGAGCCTCTATGCCGGTTGAGTCGCCGTCGATGTTCGCCAAGGTGATTCAGGACCATCTCGAGTTGAAGGAGCGAAACGCCAAGCTCGAAGAGTCGATGCCGATCGGTCATTACAAGGCCGCCGATCCGTTCGACAATCACCCACTGTTCAAGACCGAGGAGCAGGCCCGACTCGAAGAGACCATGGACGGCGACGAGCCGGCTGTGAGGTCCGAGTCCCCGGTGCTGGCGTGGCCCGGCGAGGAGACCGCGGAGCAGGCCGGCCCGGAGTCGGAGGAAGGCCTCTGGGGCCGCAGCCGCGACTTCGACTGGGGCGACTAACGGTTCGTCAGTTCGGTCCCGGCGTCGTAGTGTAGGTCCCTTCGGACCACGACGACGGGAGGCTGGGACATGAAGCGACTTCTGCTGGGATTCGGGCTCGCGGCGGGTCTTGCCTATGCCGTGCGCCAATGGTTCGGGGCGCCGCAGCCACACCCGGGCTGGGACGAGACGGACAACGATCCCGAGGATCTGAGCCAGGACCTCGCGCAGCGCGCACGCGAAGCCGAGGGCGCCGAGGCCGGAGAAGAAGCCCCGGCGAACTAGAGGCCTGATCACATCAACCCGCTAGCTCTTTCGGAGAAAGTCCTCGGCCGAACCGGCCGCTGAGCCCTGGCCATGGCTCCCGTCTGACAACTCGTAAGTAAGAGGAACCCCTCAACCGGGGGATACGAGCCGGTTGCGGCCCAGCTTTGCTTTGTGTCGGCTCTGGAAAGGGGACTCCACTGCGGCTGCACAAGCGAATCCGACCGTGTCGATGAGCGATCACGCTCTCCCACTGCGCCTGATCGAGGCGGACGTTCTCTCCGACGCGTCCCAGGGGACCGCGCGCGTCGAGTCCTACCGCCGTCTGGCGGACGTCTTCCACGATGTGCTAGCCGAGCAGAGCCTCGACGCGTTGCTGGACAGGATCGCGGATGCCCTCGCGGAGCTCGTCCCGCACGACTCGCTGACGATCTACGAGGCCGACGAGCCCCGGCGCCTGCTGATCCCGGTGTGGGCGCGTGACAAGTGGGCGGACAAGATCCTGGCCGACAGCTGCCCGTTCGGGGTAGGGCTGACCGGCTGGGGCGTCGAGCATCGCGAGTCGGTGCTCGTGAATCAGGCCCACCGGGATCCCCGCACGGCCACCGTTGCGGGAACGCCGGACGACGAGCCGGAAGCACTGATCACGATTCCGCTGATCGCGCGCGATTCGATCAAGGGTGCGCTCAACATCTACCGGCTCGGCGAGGACGCGTCCTTCGACGAGGACGAGTTCGAGCTTGCCAAGCGATTCGGCGATGCCGCGGCGCTCGCGCTCGACAACGCCCAGGTCCGCGCTCGGCTCGAGCACCAGGCGCAGACCGATCCGCTCACCGGCCTCTTCAACCACCGCGCATTCCACGAGCGCCTGCGCCAGGCGCTTGCGAACGCCAGCCGTTCGCACGATGCGGTCTCGCTCCTCATGCTCGACATCGACGACTTCAAGCGCGTCAACGACGTGTACGGGCACGGTGCGGGCGACGAGATCCTTCGCAGCCTCGCGGACACTTTGAAGGACGCCGTGCGCACGTCGGATGTGGTCTACCGCCTCGGCGGCGAGGAGTTCGCGATCGTGATCGCGTCGCGGTCGGCGCTGAACGCCGAGCGTCTGGCGCACCGGCTCGTCGAGCGGGTCGAGGCGACCGAGTTCGATCCAGCCGGCCGCATCACGATCTCGGTCGGACTCGCGCGGGGTCCGGAGCACGCGATGAACCCGCGCGAGCTGATCGCCTGCGCGGAGGCCGCGATGATGACTGCGAAGGCGCGGGGCAAGAACCAGATCGTCCTCTACGACGACGCCGAGCTCGAGCGTCCCGAAGGCGAAGAAAGTCCGTCCACGCGCGATGTGCGTTCCGTCGCGCATATGAAGATGCTGCAGAGCCTCGGCGGCAAGCTGAACCGCTTGAACGACGTGCGGCAGATCGGCAACGTGATCGCGACCGAGCTGCGCTCGCTGATCGACTACCACAACTGCCGCGTTTCCGTGGTCGAAGGCGACGACGTGATTCCGATCGCGTTCGTCGGCCAATTTACGTCCGAGACCCAAGAGCCGCTGGAGATCCTCGCGTGCAAGGTCGGCCAGGGCATCACCGGCCGCGTCGCCGAGACCGGCGAGTCGCTGCTGATCGGCGACGCCGCCGACTGCGAGTTCGCGCGGGTGCTTCCCGGCACCGACGCCATCGACGAGTCGCAGGTCGTGGTGCCGTTGACGTACGGGACACGCGTCGTCGGCATCATCGTGATCTCGAAGCTCGGCCTGAACCAGTTCGACGAGGACGACGTCCGCCTGATGGAAGTGCTCGCCGGCCACGCCGCGGTGGCGCTCGAGAACGCCGGCCTCTACGAGGCCGCCCGCCGCGAGGCGGAGCGCGCGACCGCCCTGCTGGAGTTCAGCCGCCAACTCTCGACCGCCGAGGGCATGGACGAGGTTGTCGATCGCATCGTCGAGCTGTCTGCGCGAACGCTCGGGTCGCCGTGCGCATCGGTGTGGCTCCAGGAAGCGGCCGGCGGGGAGATCAGTGTCCGCGCGACCCACGGCTACACGGAGCTCGACCGCGAACGCCTCGCCCGGATGCACTTCGACCACGAGTCTGCGGAAGGCTTCTTCTCCGGGAAGGAGCCGTTCGTCGTCGACGACGAGCAGCGCGATGCGATCAAGGGCGCCAACGAGGTCGAGGTGGGGAGGCCGTTCGCGATTGCCCCGCTGACGCTCGACGGTGGACGGCTCGGCTGCATCGCGGTCGCCGCGCCCGAGGACGGCGAGTTCAGCGAGCGGCAGCTGCGCCTGCTCGCAGGCGTCGCGCACCAGGCCAAGCTTGCGCTCACGAACGCCGGCAACTTCCGCAGCCTCGAGAAGACCTTCCTGGAGACGGTCGAGGCGCTTGCCAATGCGCTCGAGGCGAACGACGAGTACACGTCCTCACACGCGCGCTGGATCACCGACCTGGCGCTCAAGGTCGGCGAAGGCCTCGGCCTCGACACGCGCTCGCTCAAGCGGCTGGAGCTCGGTGCGCTGTTCCACGACATCGGGAAGATCGGCATTCCCGAGGCGATTTTGTCCAAGCCGGGCCCGTTGACGGCGGAGGAGCGCAAGCTCGTCGAGAAGCATCCCGAACTGGGCGAGCGGATCATCGCGCCGATCGACCGGCTCGAAGAAGTCCGGCCGATCGTCCGGCACTGTCACGAGCGCTACGACGGCACCGGTTATCCCGACCGCAAGCTGGGCGAGGACATTCCGATCGAGTCGCGGATCATCCTGGTCTGCGACGCGTACCACGCGATGACCACGGACCGGCCTTACCGCAAGCGGCTTCCGAAGAAAGAGGCGCTGCGGCGCCTCGACGAAGGCGCCAGGACGCAGTTCGACCCCGCGGTAGTCGAGGTCTGCAAGCGGGTCCTCGCGGAGAGCTTCTAGGGGGTACTAGTTCGAGCGCGGCCTGTCGCCGCTGAAAGCGTCCAGTCCCTCGCTGAAGCTGACGTACGGGGCCGCGGGCAAGGCGGTCTCTCGCTCCCGCACACGCTCGGAGTCGTCGAGTGCCCGCTCGCGTCTTCGAATGCCCTCCTGCTGCGTCGCGAGACCGGCCTGAACGCGTAGGAGCGCTGCCTCGCGCGCGTGCAGCGCTGCCTCGCGCGCGGCGAGTTGCGATTCGAGCTGCGCGAGCTTGCGCTCACATTCCGCCGTCGATCGCAGCTCCACGGCCACCGCTTCACGTTCGCGAGCGGCAAGCCG
>JBGPYI010000147.1:0-6037 GCA_041493175.1 Gaiellaceae bacterium
CCCTCCCGGCCCTAGCGCTAATCCAGCGGGAAGTCGTCCGGTGTGACGTCGCCCGCGATCTCGTAGACCCCCTCGACATCGTGAAGGCCGAGCTCGGCTGCGTGGGCGCGGACGATCTCCTCGGTCGGCGCTTCATAGACGCAGTACGTCTTCACGGTCCCGGCGTTGTCGACGACGACGTGACTGTGCACCCATGTGATCTCCGGATAGTGGTCGATAGCGAGCTTCTTCGATCTCCGGCTGACCTCGGGCATGTCCTTCTCACCGACGTGAAACCGGCGCTCAATCAAGAATCTGGTCACGGGACAAGGCTATGCCCTCCAAGCCGCTTCTGTCCACCGAGGCGGCGTACGCTCTCAGGAGAAACTTAGGTTCTCCTGCTCTCGTATATGACTCTGTATAAGCGAAGGAGGGAGACGACGTGACCGAGCAGCGCACCGACCTGCCCGTGCTTTCGCCCGCCGAGGCCAAGGATCGGCTCGAGCAGGCGCTCTTCGAGATCCGGCGGGTGATCGCGGGCCAGGACGACATGCTCGAGCGAGTGCTCGTGTGCCTGCTGGCTCAGGGCCACCTCTTGATCGAAGGGGTGCCCGGGCTTGCGAAGACGCTCACCATCAAGACGACGGCCGGCGTTCTCGGAGGCTCGTTCTCCCGTGTCCAGTTCACGCCGGACCTCGTCCCCTCCGATCTCGTCGGCACCCGCATCTACCGCCCCGGCGAAGGCGCCTTCGAGACGGAGCTCGGTCCGGTGTTCTGCAACTTCCTGCTCGCCGATGAGATCAACCGCGCCCCTGCCAAGGTCCAGTCGGCCCTGCTCGAGGTGATGCAGGAGCGGCAGGTCACGATCGGGCACACGAGCTACCCCGTTCCGGACCCGTTCCTCGTGATGGCGACGCAGAACCCGATCGAGTCCGAAGGGACGTACCCGCTGCCAGAGGCGCAGATCGATCGCTTCATGCTGAAGGTGCTGATCGACTACCCGGAGCACGACGAGGAGCTCACGATCGTGCAGCGCCAACTGGTCGCAGCACCTGAGCTGCGGCAGGCGCTCTCGCTCGAGGATCTGCAATCGCTGCAGCAGGCGGTGTTCGACGTGTATGTCGACCCGGCCCTCGTCAGCTACGCCGTCGGCGTTGCGACCGTGACGCGGGACCCGGCCGCCCACGGCGTCGCGGAGCTGAAGGACTTCATCGCTTTCGGAGCGAGCCCGCGCGGGCCGATTAGCCTGGTGCAGGCGTCCCGTGCACTCGCACTCGTGCGGGGCCGCGACTACGTCCTTGCCGAGGACCTGCAGATGCTCGCGAAGGACGCGCTGCGCCATCGTCTGGTCCTCACGTACCAGGCGCTCGCGGAAGAGGTGACGCCGGACGCGATCCTCGAAACTGTGCTGGCCGCCGTTCCCGTTCCCAAGACAGACCTCGCCTCCTTCGGCGCGGCGTGAACCACGCGCTCCACTCCGAGCCGACATCCGCGCGGCCGGGGCCGGGGCCGCTGCCGGAAGCGCTGCTGCGCGCGCTCGACGTCAGCATCGGGCGCAGGATGCAGGGTCTACTCGCGGGTGACTATCGCTCGGCGCTCCTCGGCGATGGAACCGAGCTCGCGCAGGTGCGTCCTTACGTTCCCGGGGACGACGATGTGCGCCGGATCGACTGGAACGTCACCGCGCGCACCAACGTCCCGCACGTTCGCGTGCATCTCGCGGAGCGCGTGCTCGTCACATGGCTCGTGCTGGATACGTCGGCGTCGATGCACTTCGGCACCGCTGACCGGCGGAAGGCCGACGTCGCCGAGGGCGTTGCGATTGCGGTCGGCCACGTGGCGACGAGACGTGGCAACCGGCTGGGGCTCGTGACGTTCGGCGACGACAGGCCGCGCACACTCCCGCCCAAGCAGGGACGGCTCGGACTGCTCGGGCTTCTGTCGGCGTTGAGGGACTCCTCGGATGCGCAGAACGCCGGCGCGACGTCGCTCGGTGAGGCGCTCCATCGCACCGCGGCGCTCGCCCGGCAACGCTCGGCGGTGATCGTGGTCAGCGACTTTCGAGGGCCGTTCGACTGGCGCCGCCCGCTGCTCGAGCTCGCCGGCAGGCATGACGTGATCGCGGTCGAGATCCGGGACCCGCGCGAGCAGGAGCTCCCGAACGCGGGCGTCCTGTGGCTCGTCGATCCGGAGACGGGGAGGCAGCTCCGCGCCGACACGCGCAACGAGCGGCTGCGCGCCCGCTTTGCGGCCGCGGCTGCGGCGGAGCGTGCGGAGCTGGCTCGGGCGCTCGCAGCTGCAGGCGCTCGTCACGTCGTGCTGACGACCGCCGGCGACTGGCTGCGTTCGTTTGCGGTCTTCTTACGGCGGGGCACCCGGCGATGAGCTTTCAATCTCCGCTGGCACTGATCGGGCTCGTGCTCGTTCCGGTGCTGGTGGGGTTGTACGTCCTGCGCGAGCGGCGCCGGCAGAGCTACGCAACCCGTTTCACCACGCCGGCTCTGCTGCCGAACCTCGTCGACGCGGCTCCCGGCTGGCGCCGACATCTGCCGCTCGCTCTCTTCCTCGTCGCGCTGGCCGCGATGATCGTGGGCGTCGCGCGGCCACACGCTAGCGTGAGCGTCCGGCGCGAGGAGGCGACGGTGCTGATCGCGATCGACTCGTCGCTCTCGATGAGCTCGCAGGACGTGCGTCCGTCGAGGCTGATCGCTGCTCAGCGTGCTGCAAAGGCTTTCGTCGACGGAATGCCGAAGAAGTTCCGTGTCGGCGTGATCGGATTCGCCGGCCGTGCGTACGTTGCCGTTCCTCCGACGGAGGAGCGAGGGCTGGTACGCAGCGCCCTGAAGTCGCTCAGATCGGGACAGGGAACCGCGCTCGGTGATGCGGTGGCGCTCGGGAGCCGCCTCGCGCGTGCCGAGCGAACTAGCGACGGAAGGATTCCCCCGACCGCCATGCTCGTCATCTCCGACGGGGCCCAGATGAGCGGTCGCACGACGCCCGAGGCCGCAGCGTCGCAGGCGAGGTCGCTGCACATTCCGGTTTATGCGGTCGTCGTCGGCACGCCGGACGGTGTCGTGAATGTGCCCCTGGCCGGTGGGTACCAGGCCCAGCTGCGGGTGCCGCCGAGCCCGGAGACCCTGCGCACCGTCGCCCGTGTCACCGGCGGACAGTTCTTCACCGCGCCGGATGCAGACCGTCTGCGCCAGATCTACGAGAAGCTCGGCTCGCGTCTCGGTCACCGCCGCGAGTCGCGGGAGATCACCGATCTGTTCGCGGGAGGCTCCGCGGCTTTCCTGTTGTTCGGCGGTACGCTGTCGGCACTCTGGTTCAGGAGGGTGCCGTGAAACGACTCGTCGTGGCGGCGGCCTTCCTGGCGGCAGCTGCCGGAATGGGTGCATCGCCGGCGCATGCGACCAGCGAGTGCCGCGGCCTGCAGGTGTGCGTCCGCGTTGCCGGGCCCTGGGTCGTCGTACCTGCTGCGGTGACAGCGTCACGGCCGCGTGTCGACTTCCAGCTCTCGTGCCCTCGCGGCTATGTGATCGGGGGGCTGGACGCGGAGCTCTCCGACCGTGCGATCGACATCGACTTCCTCGGGAAGCTCGGCAGTCCGGTCAACCCGGGCGTGACCACGGCACGCTCGGCGTTGTTCCGGGCGACTTACACCGGCAGCTCGCCGCGCGGACCGAGCTTCCGCCCACATCTCGGTTGCCTACCGGCATCGGGCGGCGGCTCCGGGCCGGTGCCGTTCAGGGTGGCCGCCGCATTCCCGCCGGGAGAGCCCACGGTCACGCGGGTGCGCACCCTGCGACTTCGTCCCGGCGTCGTGCGCGCCGCTGCAGCGTGCGCGGCCGGTGAGCGTTTGATCTCGGGCTGGCACGCAGTCGCGTTCTACACTCAGTCGGCGCCGGCAGCGGCCTTGATTCAGAGCGTGAGCGCAACGCGCAGCGTGCAGGGACGACGGGTCGGAGTGCGCGTGCGTTCCACCGCGGCGGTGCAAGGCGTCCGGGCGGTCGTGCAGGTCGGCGCGGTGTGCGGCGGTGGCTCGTGACCTTCGAGCGTCCATTGCTCCTCTTGACGCTTCTTGTCGTGCCGCTCGCGGTAGCGCTCTACGTGCTCTCGGAGCGCCGGCGGATGCGTTACGCGATCCGGTTCACGAATCTCGACGTGCTGGCCGGTGTTGCCGGCGACCACTACCGGCGGCGGTTCGTCCCGCTTGCGCTCTTCCTCTTGGCCCTTGCCGCCCTCTGCATCGGGGTGGCTCGACCGCAACACACGACACTCGTGCCGAGTGACCGCGCGACGGTGATTCTCGTGGTCGACGTGTCGCGCTCGATGGAGTCGAAGGACGTGAAACCGAGTCGGATCGGCGCTGCGGTCGCGGCCGTCCGCACCTTCCTCGATCGTGTTCCCGCTCGGCTTCAGGTCGGGCTGATCGCCTTTGCGGGCGATCCCGCCGTGGCCACTCCACCGACGACGAATCACGGTCTCGTTCGGAAGTCCCTGGACACGCTCGAATACTTCCCCACCTTCGGCGGCACCGCGATCGGCGACGCTCTTGCCGCCGCGGTCAAGCTCGGCCAGCAGGCGGTGTCAGGGGAGAGCGGCAACCTCGCCTCTGCGACAACCGCTGCACCGGACACGCAGACGCACGGGCTTGCCTCGATCCTGTTCCTCTCGGACGGCGCGCAGACGCGGGGCGATCTCGAACCGCTCCAGGGCGCCGATCGCGCCAGGGATGCCGGGATTCCGGTGTATACGGTCGCGCTCGGCACGCCGGACGGCGTGCTCGACTTCGGCGGCGGCGGCGGGATTCCGGGATCGGGGCCGTTCGGTGGTCGACGGGTTCCGGTTCCGCCCGATCCGGAGACGCTCAGGGCGATCGCGGACCGAACGGGGGGCCAGTTCTTCGCTGCGCAAAGCGCGCAGTCGTTGCAGGCGGCTTACTCGAAGCTCGGCTCCCGTCTCGGACGTAAGCCCGGCCGGAGCGAGATCACCTACGGCTTTCTCGCGGGCGCGGCGTTGCTGCTCGTTGCGGCCGGCTTGCTGTCGGCGCTCTGGTCGCCGCGCCTGCCGTAGGCGCGCTTAGGCAGACGCGCCGAGGCTCAGCGGCCGGCGCTACGGCGGATGCGCGCGCGTCGGGGTGGGGCATCCACCGGGAAGGCGACGTCTTGAGCTCTGGCCGCCTCTCCGTCACCGGCGACCTGAAACGTGACAGACAACCCGGCGCACCTTCCCTTGGGCGGACCGTTCCTGAAATCGGATCCCTCGACGCGCAGACGATCTCCCTCTGCCGTCTCGATGAAGCCGTGGCCCTTCTCGTTGTTGAACCACAGCATGTCGCCGTTGATTCGACCACCTTCGGCGCGCTGCGCCGATCGAGCGTCTGCCGTCATGGAATCACCTTCCTCAAAGGGGCGCGCGCAGATGCTCGCTCCAGTCAGCACACAGGATAGCGCCCAAATCGACAGTGGCGGCGGCACCCGCCGCTACCCTCCTCGAATGCCGCTCCGTAAGGACATTCGGGACATTGCGATCGTCGCCCACGTCGATCACGGCAAGACGACCCTCGTCGACGCCATGTTGTGGCAGTCCGGTTCCTTTCGGGCGAATCAGGAGGTCGCCGAGCGCGTGCTCGACTCGATGGATCTCGAGCGCGAGAAGGGGATCACGATCCTGGCGAGGAACACGGCCGTCCGGCACGGCGGGATCAAGATCAACATCGTCGACACGCCGGGACACGCCGACTTCGGCGGCGAGGTCGAGCGCGCTCTGACGATGGTCGACGGCGTCCTGCTGCTCGTGGACGCGAGCGAAGGGCCGTTGCCGCAGACGAGGTTCGTGTTGCGCAAGGCACTCGAGTCGCGGCTACCGGTGATCCTCGTCGTCAACAAGGTCGACCGGCCGGACGCTCGCATCGAGGACGTGGTGAACGAGGTGTACGAGCTCTTCCTCGATCTCGATGCGGATGAGAGCCAGATCGAGTTTCCGATCGTCTACGCCAACGCACGGGCGGGTCGTGCCGGTCTCGAGCCCGACGAGCTGGCCGACGACCTGGAAC
>JBGPYI010000208.1:0-3158 GCA_041493175.1 Gaiellaceae bacterium
AGCAACGCTGATCGTCAACGTCACAGGCAGCCCGGCGCGCTCGATGACACCTGCTGCGGCGGCCACCGCCTCCTCGACGGACTGGTTCGCGTTCCGCCTGCTGAAGCTGTCGGTGGCGGCAAGCGTGAAGTTGACACGGTCGAGACCGGCTGCGACCAGCCGGTCGTAACCCTTCTCGTTCAACGCCAGACCCGAATACTCGGTCCCGTCGCGACGCTCGATCGCGGCCACGACCTCTTCGGCCCCCGCCATCTGCGGCACTGTGTCCGTGCGGACGAAGCTCGCAGCCTCGACGCGCGGCAGCCCTGCGGCGGCGAGTCGATTGACGAGCTCTGCGCGAAGCCGCGGGCCGAGCGTCTCCGGCTCATTCTGGAGACCGTCGCGCGGCCCCACGTCGCAGATCGTCACGCGCACGAGGAGGCTACGCGGTCGGCCGCTCGAGCCGTCTCAGGATTTCCCCCACCTCGCCCGCGAGGTCCTGCGCCAGCTCGACTTCGTCGTCCTTGAAGCGGCGTCCTTTCTCGCCGTAGACCTCGACGAGCCCCCACGCTCCGTCCTCGGCTTCGATCGCGACCATCAGCAGCGCGTCGAAACCCAGTTGCTGAAGGAGCTTCATCTCGTTCTGGTCGGGCTCGGGATCATTTCGGGACACCGTCCGCGGGCGCCGCTCCTCGATCACCGCGCGTGTGAGTGGATAGTCCGAGATCAGATACCCGTGCCCGAGGCGGTTCGGCGTCCCGCTCCGCTGATGCTGCATCAGATCGACGAGCAGATCGCCGATCACGCGGGAGATCGTGCAGGCCGGCGCGTCGAGCAACTCGACGTAAGCACGCGCGGTCGCGCCGAGCAGACCGGGGACGGTCTTCTCGGCGCGAAGCCGTTCTGTGGCCGCCGCTACCTGGCCGGGCCGATCGACGCTCACGCACCGATCTTACGGAGCGCCTCTATTCGTCGAAGCCGCTGGAGTCGACCTTCTCGGGCTCGATCAGCACCTTGACCCGCGTTTCCTCCGGGTTCCGCCACGGATATTCGTCCTTGCCGAGGTATTTCTTGGCGAGCTTGTCGATCTGGGCGTCCGCGCCCTCCTCCGTCAGTTCGGCCGGACCGCTCACCGCCACCCACTTGAAAGCGTTGTTCGGATCGACCATCAGCAGCGAGGCGCGTGGATCGTGCTCCAGATGCTTCGGCTTCGCCCGGCCCCGAGCCGTGTTGAACGAGACCTTGTCGCCCTCGACGTCGACCCAGACGATCGTGGAGTGCGGCGATCCGTCCTCCCGCAGAGTGGTCGCGACTCCGACGTACGGACTCTCGTCCAGGAACTTGCGTGGCTTCTCCTCCAGCTTCGCCATCCCTCACCTCCGGTTGTTTTGACTGACAACGAGGCTAGCCGTTAGCGTCTTCCCTGATGGCCGTGCTCCTACCCGTAGGGACCCGCAAGGGGCTTTTCCTGCTCAGCCCGGGCCACGGCTCGTCCGGCTGGGAAGTCGAAGGACCGCTGCTTCCGGGCTGGTCCGTCTTCCACGCGATCGTCGATCCAAGGGACGGCGTTCTCTACGCGGCGACGAACAATCCCTTCTACGGCGCGACCGTGCACCGCTCGGGCGACCTCGGCAAGAACTGGGATCGCGCCGAGGAGATCGGCCTGCCGGAGGAATCCGGGCTCAAGCTCAACGCCACCTGGCACATCGAGCCGGGAAGCAACTCGGAGCTGTGGCTCGGCGGCGACCCTGGCGTGCTCTTCCGCTCCGACGACGGCGGCCTCACCTGGGCCGTCAACCGTGGCCTGCTCGAGCATCCGACGCGGGAAAGATGGCAGCCCGGCGCGGGCGGCATGTGCTGCCACTCGATCCAGCTCGTGAACGGGACGATGTACATCGCGATCTCGGCGGCCGGCGCGTTCCGTAGCGAAGACGGCGGCGAGAGCTGGATGCCGATCAACAAGGACGTCGCGGCGGACTTCCACCCGGAGAAGTACCCGGAGGTCGGCCAGTGCGTGCACAAGCTGCTCGTCCATCCGGCAAAGCCCGACCGGTTGTGGCAACAGAACCACTGCGGCGTCTACCGCTCGGACGACCGCGGCGACAACTGGGAGCGGCTGGACGGAAACGGACTGCCGTCCGGCTTCGGCTTCGGCCTCGCTCTCGATCCTGACGACCCGGACGTGGCCTACGTCATTCCAGAGGAGTCGCAGGAGTACCACTACACCTCCGAAGGGAGACTCGGTGTGTATCGCACCGACGACGGCGGCGCGTCGTGGGAGCTTGCGGCGAATGGCTTGCCGGACCGGGCGTGGGCGGCGGTCCTGCGCGAAGGCTGCACGTTCGACGACGGCAACGTCTACTTCGGCACGCAGAGCGGTTCCGTGTGGACAGCTCCCCAGGGAGCCTCGAGCTGGACGGAAGCGGTGCGCGACCTACCGCCGATCCTGTCCGTCGAGGCAGCGGCCGTCTGACGTGGCAGTCGTGCTCCTGCCCGGAACGCTCGCAGCCGAGGCGGGCGGGCAGAAGCGGTTCGAGCTCGATGCGAGCACGGTCGGCGAGGCCCTGCGCCAGCTTCCCGTGACCAATCTTCTCTTCGACGAGTCCGGCGAGCTGCGGCGGCTCGTCAACGTCTATGTCGACGGCGCAGACGCCCGCGGCGGCCGTCTGCTAGACGAGCCGCTCACCGAGCAGTCGGAAGTCCGGATCGTGGGCGCGATCGCCGGGGGCAGCTAATGGCTCTGAGCCACAAGCTGGCTTAGCCTTCCGCCTCGCGGCTTCGTTACTCGGCCGCAGACCCGTAATTCGACTTAGTGGCACTGAGCCACTAGGTCGGAATCAAGGCTGTCCGGAGCACTGCCGATCCTTTGGCGGTGCGGGCCATTGCAGTACTTCTAGTTGTTGTCGGCGGCCTCGCGGCGCTCGGCTTCGCGCGCCACGAGCAGCGGGTGCGTGAGCAGGACCAGCTGGGCGCGATCACGAGCGACCTCGCAGGCCGGAGGGTCGGGGTCCGTTGCCCGAGCTTTGTCGCGAGCCTGGTCGATACGCGCGGCGAAGCGGGACGCGTGCAGTTCGACGAGGCGGGGCGTCCGGCCAACCACACGGACCTCTCGCCGCAGACGTGCAGGGCACTACGTCATCTGGAGAGCGTCGACTTCACGTGCATCGACCGGCGCGACT
>JBGPYI010000132.1:0-6589 GCA_041493175.1 Gaiellaceae bacterium
CACGCGTGGCGAAGCCGCCGATCGAGGCGGCCACGCGCAGCACGCCCCGAGATCCCCCCGGACAGTGGGCCGCGAGATCAGGGTTTCAACGGATGTCGTCGTGCGCGAGCGGTAGCCCTGCTCGTGCCCAGGACCGGATGCCGCCCTTCAGGTTCTCGACCTGATACCCCGCCCGACCGAGCGTCTGTGCTGCGACGGCGCTTCGGTGGCCGCTCGCGCAGACGGCGATGATCGTCCTGTCGTTCGGGAGCTGGTGGAGGCGACTTCCGAGTTGTGTCAGCGGCAGGTTGAGGGAGCCGCGGATGTGGCCGTGGCGCCATTCGGCGGGCTGGCGGACGTCGACAACGTGCACGGTGCGGTCGGCGAGGCGCTCGGCCACGGTTTGAGCGTCGATGCCCTTCGTCCGGGTGAATAGCCCCACGACTCAGGCCTTCGCCGCGCGCTCGACGACAGCGGCGAGCTTGTTGCGGACGTCACCGGCGATCGGTGCGAGCTCTTCGTTGCCGACGATCGAGAGCATTCGTTCGGCGTCGATCGCCGCAATGTGCGTTTGCCCGTCGCGCGTGTAGACGACGACATTGCACGGCAGCAGCACTCCGAGCTCCGGCTCGGCTTCGAGCGCCCGGTGAGCGAGTGCCGGGTTGCAGGCACCGAGGATCAGGTACGGCTCGCCATCGACGTCGAGCTTCTGCTTCAGCGTCGCCTGTACGTCGATCTCGCAGAGGACCCCGAAGCCCTCGACCGTGAGCTCTTCGCGGACCCGCTCTGCGGCTTCGGCGAAGCCGAGTTCCGTCGTCGTGCTCAGCGTGTAGCTGGTTGCAAGCATTCGCATTCCTCCTCGAGGTAGCGGCGGCGCGCTTTGGCCGCCTTCAGTCGGTGCGCGCCGGCCTCCGCGGGGACAGCGATGTGTTCGTCGAGGTAGCGGTGAATCGCGTCCTCGCCGATTGCGATTGTTCCATCCTCGAGCCGGAGCGCGGGGATCGCGTCGGAGCCCGTCGCCTGCCGCAGGGTCACCCGCTGTTCTTTGTCGACAGGGACCTGGCGGGTGACGTAGTCGATGCCGAGCTCGGTCAGTCGCTCGCGGATACGTCGCGAGGCAGGGCACCATTCGGTCTGCCAGAGCTCGAGCATCAGCTGCCGCTGCCGGCCACGAGTTCGCTGAGTGTTCGGAGCTGTTGCTGCACGGATCCGCAGACGTCTTCACAGAGCGTGAAGACTCCCTCGTCGATGATCCGGTAGTAGACGCGGTTCCCCTCTTTGCGCCGACCGAGCATGCCGACCTCGGTGAGCACCGCGAGGTGCTTGGAGACGTTCTGCTGTGAGGCCGAAAGCGCGTCCGAGAGCTCGCCGACGGTTGCCTCGCCGTCGCGGAGCTGGTCGAGCAGCCGGATCCGCATCGGCTCGCCGAGCACGCGGAAGCGGCGGGCGATCAACTCGGCCAGATCGTCGGGAAGCGGATGGGGTAACGGCATCAACTGGCTCCTTCGGGAATAAACTAATTAGTTGTATAGTTGTATAGCACAACCGGTGTCTACCCCCGCTGAGAGGAGTACAGGAGAGATGGATGTGACAACCGAGTCGTTCGACCGTGAGGTGCTCGAGCGCTCGCGCGAGCTGCCCGTGGTCGTCGATTTCTGGGCCGCCTGGTGTGGCCCCTGCCGGACGCTCGGCCCGACGCTCGAGCGGCAGGCCGGGGAGCGTGCCGGCGAGTTCGTGCTTGCGAAGGTCGACGTCGACGCGAACCCTGAGCTCGCGCGCCGCTACCAGATCCAGGGAATCCCGGCCGTGAAGGCGTTCCGAGACGGGGAGGTCGTGCGCGAGTTCGTCGGCGCACTGCCACCGGCGGCGGTCGCACAGTTCCTCGACGAGTTGACCGGCCCCTCTGCGACCGAGCGGCTCATCTCCGAGCTGCAGGCATCCGGCGAGCTACCTGAGGTGGTCACAGCGCTCGAGCAGGGCGAGCACGAACATGCCTTCGAGTTGCTGCTCGAGGAGATCGCCAAGGCCGAGGGCGAACGCCGCGAACTGCTGCTCGGCCTCACCGTCACCCTGTTCGGAGACCTTGGCCATGAGCATCCGGTGACGATGCGCTACCGGCGGCGGCTCGCCGCCACCCTCTTCTGATGACGGCCAACACCCCGACGACCACTGCGCTCAGGACGAAGGAGTTCCACTTTCCGCTCTCGGTCGAATGGACCGGCGCGCGCCGAGTTACCGCGTACGTGGAAGGCAAGCCGCCGATCGAGATCACCCCGCCACCCGTCTTCCGCGGTACCGATCCCTCCACCTGGAGCCCGGAAGACTTCTTCGTCGCAGCGGCGGCCTCGTGTCTTGCCGTCACCTTCACCGGTCTGGCGGCACGCGCAGGGCTCACCTACACGAGCCTGAAGGTCGACGCCGACGGCGTCGCCGGCACGCGAGCCGATGGCCGCTTCGGCTTTACGCGGTTGCTGCTCCGGCTCGAGATCGAAACCGAGCCCGCAGACGAGACCCAGGCGCACGCACTCGCGGAGAAGGCGGAACGGACATGCCTTGTGTCCGCCTCGCTCGACCTACCCGTCGAGACCGTGATCGACGTGAGAGGGACGATCGCCAACGCTGACCGTCACCCCACCGCGGCTGGTTAGCTGAAGAACTCTCCGCGGGTTTCCACGCTTGCGGGCCATGTCCCTCGCGGGCATGCTCGAGCGTATGCCGGCAGCGGGAAGAGCGGCCTTGGATCTCGACCAGCGGCCCATCCTCGTCTTCTGGGAGACGACGAAGGCGTGCGGTCTGGCCTGCCGTCATTGTCGCGCCTCAGCGATCTCTGAGTCGCTGCCCGGCGAGCTGAAGACAGCTGATGCCGTCCGGTTCGTCGATAGTCTCGCCGGCTTCGGGATGCCCCGCCCGGTCCTGGTCGCCACGGGCGGCGACGTGCTCTTGCGTCACGACCTCGATGTGATGGTCGAGCGCGCGCGCGCGTTGAAGGTGCCGGTTGCGCTCGCACCGAGCGTGACGCCGCTGCTGACGGACGAGCGGGTGGCCGAACTGCGCCGCGCGGGTGTGAAGGTCGTTTCGATCAGCCTCGATGGTGCGACGCCCGCGACGCATGACGGCGTACGCGGGGTCGAGGGCCACTTTGCGGAGACGGTCGCAGCGCTCCGAAGGCTTCGCGGGGGCGGGTTGACCGTGCAGGTGAACACGGTCGTCATGCGCGATACAGTGGAGGAGCTGCCGGCTGTTGCGCGGATCGTGAAGGAGTCGGGCGCGTCGATCTGGGAGGTGTTCTTCCTCGTCCGGGTCGGGCGCGGTCGTGCACTTGGCGAGCTGACGCCGGCGGAGAACGAGGACGTCTGCCACTTCCTCGTCGACGCCTCCCGCTATGGATTCGTCGTCCGCACCGTCGAGGCGCCGTTCTTCCGCCGCGTTGTCGCTTCGCGGAAGGACGACCTCGGGGACGCACGCGTCGGCGCGACCTACGGGCTCGGGCCCCTCTACGCGCAGCTCGCCGCTGCGCTTCGGGCCGAGCTCGGTGAGCCCACGTCGTCACTGCGGGCGCAGACGAAGGGCACGCGCGACGGGAAGGGGATCGTCTTCGTCGGCCACGACGGAGAGATCTATCCGTCCGGGTTCCTGCCTCTCTCACTCGGCAACGTCAGAGACGACGAGATCGTCCGCGTCTACCGCGAGCACCCGCTCTTGCGCCGGATCCGAGCGGCCGACTTCGGCGGCCGCTGCGGGAGGTGCCGGTACCGGGAACTCTGCGGCGGCTCGCGCGCCCGCGCCTACGCATCTGCCGCCGATCCGCTTGCTGAGGACCCGGCCTGCGGCTATCAGCCCGGCTAATCAGCGGAAACCCCGATGGCGTCCGCGCGAACGCGGGTGAACAATCGAAGCCTCATCGCCGAACTGCTCACAACGCGAGCGGAGGTTGCGCGATTGCGGTCCCGAGCGACACGGTTGAGTCCCCAGCCCTGGCCCTGGGTCGGACGGCCGCGCGTCCTGATCGAGCACCCCGACGATTCGGCGGGCTTGGCTCTCGCGTCGATCCTGCGACAAGCCGGATACGCGGTCGCTGTCTGCCCGGGGCCCGAGGAGTCGGAGCATTGCCCACTGACCGGGCCGGAAGGATGCGCGGTTGCCCACGGCGCCGACGTCGTGGTCTCGAGCCTCGGCTTCGAGCGGCCCGAGGCGAGAGAAGTGCTGCAGGCACTCCGGCTGCGCCGCCCCGAAACGCCGCTCATCGTCGAGATTCCTCCGGGCGATACCGCCGAGTGGCAGGACGTGCTCGAGGGGTGCGACGTGATCGTGTCCCCCGTTGTTCCTGAAGAGCTCGTGGCCTGCGTTCGCGCCGCGCTTGCCAAGAGCCATCCCGAGCCTGCGACTTAGCATGCGCAACCCGTTTCGTAGCGAAGTCGAGGCCTTTCACTTCCTTCTGCTCACAGTCGTGGCCGCCGCGGCGGTCGCGCTGGCAAGTCTCTTGGGCGGCCCCTGGGCTGGTGTGCCGACCTGGGCTGCCGTGACAGGTGCAGCTGCCCTCCTCTACCTGAGACGGGGACAGGTGGAGCGCTCGGTGAGGACCGCGCCGGCTCACGTCGGCGCCTAGGACGAGCGGCGGATCCTCGTGGTCGCGAACGAGACGCTGGCAGAGGTGAGTCTGGCCGAGGAGATCGAGCGGGCGGCGGCGGGATATCGCAAGCAGGTGCGCGTCGTCTGCCCCGCGCTCACCTCACCCGTTCGTCATTGGGTCTCCGATCTCGACGGCGCGAGGGCCCAGGCCCAGCAGCGGCTCGACCAAACCCTCAGCCAGCTCCACGCGGTCGGCATCGAGGCCCAGGGTGAGATCGGAGACGAGGATCCCCTGCGCGCGATCGAGGACGTGCTGCGCACGTTCGGGGCAGACGAGATCATCATCTCCACGCGCCCCGAAGGGCGCTCGAACTGGCTCGAGCGCCACGTCGTGACCCGGGCTCGCGAGCGTCTCGCTCTGCCGATCACCCACATCGTGATCGACACCGAGAGCCGCTCGTAAGTATTTCGAGGCAAGACGCTTCCGTAGTCGCACCGATGCAGGTGCGATTGCCGGTCGCGACGGTGCTCGCGCTCATCCACGCCGCGAGCGGCGAGCTGCAAGCCAAGCGCCTCTCCGCCGCGGAAATCGAATCAGCTCTCGTCGCGTCCGTGCTCGGCGCGCTCGGTGCGACCACCGGCTCGATTCGTCACAAGGCCGCGGCCTCAGAAGCTTGAGGCGGTGATGACTCCGCCGGCGATCTCGGCGGAATCGCTCACCTGCCACTGCGCCTGTATGCGTCTCCTCGCACCGGTCGCCAGCCGGCAGGTCGCAGCGAAGGCGGTCGGGTGTACCGTCGTCACCCTGCCGATGCAGAGTTCCCCGCTCGGGAGGTATTCCATCTGGAACGAGGTCCTGAGCAGCTTGCGCGGGGTGATCAGGAGGTCGGCGCGGAGGAGCACGTTCTGCTGCCCGCTCCCCTGTCCGACCATCGAAACGATGCCGCGGCTGACGCCGCTCAGCTGAGTGATGCGACCGGTGAGCTGCTCGCTGAAGCTCGCGGCATTCCAAGGCCGCGGCTTGAACCGGAACGGCCCGGTCGCAAGCCCGACGACGAGCAGCACCGCGGCGACTCCCGCGATACCGGCGACAGGGGCCGTCCATGATCCGGCACGCGCGCGTGTTGCGCGCCACACGATCGCGGCCGACACTGCGAAGACCGCGGCTGCATACATGCCGAGCGCCCAGGGGGCGTTCCGGTCCGTGCCGCTGCCGATGCCGTGAACCGTGGCGGCGCTCCACACCGCGAAGTTGAGATAGTGCGCGCGCCGCCAGAACGTGTACGGCAGCCGCAGTCTGTAGTGGTTCGTCACGGCAAGCGCGATCAGAAGCTCTGCGGCCGCGATGCCGAGGCCGACCCAGATCGGCCGGTAGCGCGAGATGAAAGGCACGACGAGCGACTGCAGAGAGAACGGCAGCCACGAGTCGACGGCAACCGTCACCACGTGGATCGTCACGAAGCTCCCGACGAGGAGGCCGCCGAAGCGGTGCACGTCTTCGAGGGTGAAACGAGGCCAGCGGGCGAGCGGCTTCTTGGCCGCCATCGTCAGCCCGAGCAGCACGACTCCGCTCACCAGGAGGTACGCGGTGAGGCCGGCGGCCCGGGCGGCGTACCAGTCGATCGGGCTCGAGGTCAGGTGCACGCGGCGGCTCGCTCGAGGTTCCGCTGCCATGCGTGGTTCACGACGATGTCGTCGTCGGCCGTGACGAATCGTCCCGGCAGGCCGCGCACGTCGAGCCAGGACGCCCCGTCCGAGCCGAGCAGGAACGCGGCTTTTGCTGCGACGTCGGCGCCTACGCACGTGAGGCCGCACACGGTGACCTGCTCCCACGGTGACGAGGACGGGGCTCCCGTGCGCGGATCGATCAGGTGATGCTGCACCGTGCCGCCGCGAACCCAGCGGCGCCGGTCGGTGCCGCTCGTGGCGAGTGCGCCGCGGACGAGCCTCACGGTTCCGCCGCGGGGAAGCGCCACGACGAGCGTGCCGCGCACGGCGAGGTCACCTCCGGCCGAAACGAACCCTTCTCCGCTGAGCAGCG
>JBGPYI010000059.1:0-10021 GCA_041493175.1 Gaiellaceae bacterium
CCCTGCCGAACGCGATCGGCGTCACTCTGCGCCTCTGGCTCGATCCCGACGGGCCCGATGCGGAACGTGCTTGCTGCTCTCCCGATGCGGTCATTGCTGCACGCGCCACGTGTCACTCGCTCGGCGTCCCGCACGTGACGCTCGACCTGCGCGACGAGTTTCGCCGCGCCGTGGTCGATCCGTTCGTGCGCGGCTACGAACGCGGAGAGACGCCCAACCCCTGCATCAACTGCAACGGCGGCTTTCGCTTCGCCAGGCTGCTCGCGTTCGCGCACCGAGCCGGCGCGGACACGCTTGCGACCGGGCACTACGCGCGGACCGTCGAGCATCGCGGCAGGCTTCTGCTCGCGCGCGGACTCGATCCCGGCAAGGACCAGTCGTACATGCTGGCCCGCCTCGATCCGGCGAAGCTCGACCGGATCTCGTTCCCTCTCGGCGCGCAGACCAAGGCTGAGACGCGCGCCGAGGCCGAGCGCGCAGGTCTCGCAGTTGCGGGGCGCGGAGAAAGCCAGGAGGCGTGCTTCCTTGCGGGCGACGACTACCGCTCGTTCCTCGAGCGGCGCGGGCTCGAGGCGCAGGAGGGCTCGATCGTGGACGAAGACGGACAGGAGCTCGGACGGCATTCCGGTTACTGGCGGTTCACTCCGGGCCAGCGCAAGGGACTCGGCGTCTCGGCGCAGCAACCGCTCTATGCGATCCGCTCCGATGCGAGCACGAACACCGTCGTCGTCGGCCGGCTCGAAGCGCTTGCGCGCACGACGATCGATGCCGCAGGCCACCTCTACGTGCCCGTGGAGCGCGCGGAGGCGAAGCTTCGCTACAGGTCGGACGCCGTTCCGGCCCGCATCCACCAGCACGGCGGCGGGTTTCGTCTCGAGCTCGACCGGCCCGCCTACGGCGTTGCCCCGGGGCAGGCGGCGGTCCTCTACGAGGACGATGTCGTGGTCGGCGCCGGGCTCATCCAGGCCTGATCCGTAGTATCCGAAGCGGGCGGACGTCCTAGCGCTCACCTGCGAAACCGGCGGCGCCGGTTGTTCGTTCTACCCAAGGGATCGAACTGGAGGGACACGTTGATCGCTGACGAGATCTGCCTGACGCTGCCCGCGGACGACGCCTTCCACAGCGTCGCGCATCTCGTGCTGGGCGGGCTTGCCGCGCGGCTCAACCTGACCTTCGAGAATCTCGAAGACCTCGAGCTTGCGCTCGACGCACTGCTCGAGCGCCCGAGCGACGGCCGGGAGGTGACTCTCCGAGTCCTCGTCGAGGACGGCGAGCTCCGGACGATCGTCGGCCCGTTCACCTCTGTGCGCGCCGAGCTCGAGGAAGGAGGGACGGATTCGCTGAACCTTGGCCGGATCCTCAACGCCGTCTGCGACTCCGTCGAGATCGAGGACCGCGACGGCTCGCAGTGGGTCGAGCTCACGAAGCGGCTAGACGCCCTGAAAGGCGGTCGCGGGTGAGCGAAGCCGACAAGGCCCTGCTGCGTCGCTACCACGAGAACGGCGACCTGCAGGCGCGCGAGCAGCTGATCGAGCAATACATGTCGCTCGTGCGCTCGCTCGCGCGGCGGTATTCGTATCGCGGCGAGCAGTTCGAAGACCTTGTCCAGATCGGTGCGATCGGGTTGATCAAGGCGATCGACCGGTTCGACATCGGCCGCGGCGTCGAGCTGACCACCTACGCGACCCCAAACATCATCGGGGAGATCAAGCGTCACTTCCGCGACAAGGGCTGGTCGGTGCGTGTCCCGCGGGGACTCCAGGAGCTCAACGTGCAACTGTCGAAGCTCGTCGAGCAGCTGACGGTGCAGCTGGCCCGCTCACCGACGATCTCCGAGCTCGCCAAAGGGGCCGGGGTGGAAGAGGAAGAGGTCCTCGAGGCACTCGAGTCCGGTCGCGCCTACTCGTCGCTCTCGCTCTCTTCGGGGAGCGGCGGCTCCGACGATGGCGAGGAGCTCGATCCGCTCGAGTCGATCGGCACGGTGGAGCATCAGTACGACGTGTCGGAGGACCGCGCAGTGCTCGCACCCGGGTTCCGCGTTCTCGACGAACGGGAGCGCAAGATTCTCCACCTGCGCTTCTTCGAAGGCTTGACGCAATCGCAGATCGCCCAACAGGTCGGCATCTCCCAGATGCACGTGTCGCGGCTGATCCGGCGCTCGCTGGAGAAGATCCGGGAGGAGATCGCCGCCGAGGTAGGCAGCGAGCCGAAGGTCGTACGAAGTTGAAGTCGGCCGCCTGACGGCGCCCCTACAATCGAGGTCATGCGCACGTCGACTGAGCTGCGCGCGGGCTTCCGCGCCTTTTTCGAGTCCAAGGGGCACGTCTTCGGGCCTTCCGCGCCGTTGATACCCCGCGCAGACGACCGCTCGACGCTCCTGACGACGGCCGGAATGCAGCCGCTGATGCCCTATTTTCTCGGCCGCGAGCCGCCACCGGCGCCGCTGCTCACGACGGTGCAGACATGCTTCCGCACGCCGGACATAGACGAGGTCGGGCTCGACGGCTCGCACCTGACCTTCTTCGAGATGCTCGGCAACTTCTCGTTCGGCCAGTACTTCAAGGAAGGCGCGATCGAGCTCGCATGGGAGTTCGTCTTCGACCACCTGAAGATCGACCCGGATCGTTTCTGGGTGAGCGTCTTCGCGGGCGACCCGGAGCTCGGGCTCGGCGAAGACAAGGTCGCGTACGACCACTGGGTGAAGATGGGGCAGCCGACCGAGCGGATCGTCTTCCTGCCGACGGCGGAGAACTTCTGGTCCGTCGGCGGTCCGGGCCCATGCGGTCCCGACACCGAGATGTACTACGACTGGGGCGAGGAGCACGGCTGCGGGGAGCCGGACTGCAAGCCGAGCTGCACGCGCTGCGAACGCTTCCTTGAATTTTGGAATCTCGTCTTCATGGAATTCGAGCTCCACGTCGACGGCAAGCTGACACCGCTCCCGAAGCAGAACGTCGACACCGGCCTGGGCGTCGAGCGAACGGCGGCGATCCTCCAGGACGTCATGACGGTCTACGAGACCGACGTGTACCAGGCGATCATGCACTGGATCGCCGAGCAGAGCGGCGTCGCGTACGGCGATTCCCCCGAGGCGACGAAGGCGCACCGCGTGCTCGCCGATCACGGTCGCGGGATGACGTTCCTCGCCGCCGACGGCATCGCGCCGTCGAACGAGGGCCGGGGCTACGTCATGCGGCGGATCATCCGTCGCGCCGTGCAACAGGGAGCCCGCGTCGGGCTCGAGCCGCCCTACCTCGCGCGGCTCTCGGACGTCGTGATCGAGCAGATGAAGGAGGGGTATCCGGAGCTCGAGGAGCACCGCGACGAGATCCACCGCATCCTGACGGCGGAGGAGGAGCGCTTCGGGAAGACGCTCGAACGCGGGCTGCGCCTCTTCGAGGAGATCGCACAGAAAGGCGAGGGCATCTCGGGCGAGGACGCGTTCCGGCTACACGACACGTACGGCTTCCCGCTCGAGCTGACCCGCGAGCTTGCGCGCGAGCGAGGGCTGGGCGTCAACGAAGAGGAGTTCACGCGCTTGATGGAGCTGCAGCGGACTCGCTCACGGGGTGCGATCTCGAAGGACGACAAGCGTGCGGCCGAGTTCGCCAAGCGCGCCGGCTTTCGCACCGAGTTCGTGGGCTACGAGAAGATCGAGGTGCTCACGCAGATCGGTGCGCTCGAGGAGGCCGGCGACGGGCTTTTCCTCGCGAAGCTGCGCGAATCGCCGTTCTACCCCTCGGGTGGCGGCCAGGTCACCGACGCGGGCTGGATCGAGCGCGACGACGAGTCGGGCACCCGCGCCGAGCTCCGCGAGGCGTACCGGCTGGAGGAAGACCAGGCGCTGCTCTTCGAGGGTGACGCGTTTTCCGAAGGGGACCGGGTTCGAGCGGTGGTGGCCTGGGGGGTCCGTTTCCCGACGATGGCGAACCACACCGCGACACACCTCCTGCACAAGGCGCTGCGCGACGTGCTCGGCGAGCATGTCAAGCAGGCGGGTTCCGCTGTGCGGCCCGACAAGCTTCGCTTCGACTTCACGCATCCGCAGCAGCTGACGGACGAGGAGCGGGAACGGGTTCAGCACCTCGTCAACGAGAAAGTCTTCGAGAACCTGCCGGTGCGCGCCTTCGTGACGCCGATCGACGAGGCGCGCCGGCTCGGCGCGATGATGCTGTTCGGCGAGAAGTACGGCGACCACGTGCGTGTCGTCGAGATCCCCGGCTTCTCACGGGAGCTGTGCGGAGGCACGCACGTCAGATCGACGGCGGAGATCGGGCCGTTTGTGATCCTCTCGGAGAGCTCTGTCGGCGCGGGCGCGCGACGCATCGAAGCGGTGACTTCCGGCGAGGCGCACGCCTATCTCCACGCGACCATGCGCGAGGCCGACGAGCTGCGCGCGGAGCTCGAGCGTGTCCGGAAAGAGTCAAGGAGGCCGAAGACGGAGGCCGCTGTCGACTTCGAGATCGTGGAGAACGACGGGGGCGTCGTCCTCGCTGAGGCGAAGTCGCTCAAAGGCAGCGCCCTGCGCGATCTGTCCGATCGCTTACGCCGGCAGGAGAAGGCGGCCGGCGTCATCGTCGGTTCGGTGGACGATGGGCGCGTCTATCTGGTCGTCAACCTCGACGAGTCACTCGTCGGCCGCGGCCTCGACGCGTCGAAGCTGGTGCGCGACCTCGGCAAGTACATCGAAGGAGGCGGCGGAGGACGGCCGACACTGGGCGAGGCAGGCGGGAAGAATCCCGCCGGATTGCGCAACGCACTGGAAGCCGGGAAGCAAGCAATCGCTGCAGCGCTCAAGTGAAGGTTCTTGCACTCGACTACGGCCGGGCACGCACCGGCGTCGCCGTCTCGGACCCGACCGGCACGATTGCACGGCCGCTCTGCGTCGTCGAAGAGGCTGCGACCGGTGACGGTCTCGGCCGTCTGGCGATTCTGATCGGCGAGCACGAGGTCGACCGCGTCGTGGTCGGGCTCCCGCTCACGCTCAGCGGCGAACGCGGGGAACAGGCGCGCGAGACGGAGCGCTTCGTCGACGCCCTGAGCGACGTGACGAACGTCCCCGTCGTCATGTTCGATGAACGCTTCACGACCGACCTCGCGGAACAGACGCCGGCCGATGCACCCGAAGACGCGCGGGCGGCAGCGCATCTTCTCTCCGGATACCTGACGTGGGCGAGCAGCGCCCCGGCGTAATCCCACCTCGGCAAGGGCGTCCGCCACAGGGGCCAAGCCCTCGCCAGGCCGCTAGGCGGCGCGCGCTGGCGCTAGCTGTGCTCGTGCTCGTCCTGGGCGCGCTCGGCTGGCTCGCGGTCGCCGCAATCGGAGGTGGGAACAGCAGCGACCAGGCCGGGCAGGCCTCGACGCTCTCCAGCACGCTCGTCCATCGCACGGTGACCCGCACGACTGCGACCGGCACCGTCGTGACGGTGATCGCAATGCCGAAGCCGTTCCACGTCGTCTTCCCGGAGGGCTTCACGCGGAAGCAGATGGCCGACCGCGTTGCCGTTGTGGCGAAGATCGCAGCGCGCAAGCGGAAGATCCGTCCACGGCTGTCGCGCGCCGGTTATCTCGCGGCGACTGCCAAGCCGCGCGTGCCACCCTGCTTCCGGAACAAGGTGAAGACCATCGAGGGCTTCCTGTTCCCGGCAACCTACGAATTCTTCAAGGAGACGACCTCGGCGCAGCTCGTGCAAGACCAGCTGGATGCCTTCTGCGAGAACTGGAAACAGATCGATCTCGGCTACGCGCGCTCCAAGAACCTGACGCCGTACGACGTGCTGATCATCGCGTCGATGGTCGAGAAGGAAACCCTGTCGCCCGACGAGCGCGAGCTCGTCTCCGCGGTCATCTACAACCGCCTCCATGCCGGCATGCCGCTGGGCATCGACGCCACGCTGCGCTACGGCCTCGACATCCCGCCGACCGCGTCGATCCGCCAGTCGCAGCTCCTGAGCGACTCGCCGTACAACACGCGCAAGCGTCAAGGGCTGCCGCCGACGCCGATCGCCAACCCGGGGCTCGCGTCACTGCAGGCGGCGGCGCATCCGGCGAAGGTGAAGTACCTCTACTTCGTGCGCAAGCCGGACAAGAAGCACCATTTCTTCACCGCGAGCTATCAGGCGTTCCAGAAGTACGCGAACGCGCACGGCTACGGCCCGTGATCTCGGGTCAGACACGGCTCGTCGGGTTGCTCGGCGATCCGGTCTCGCAGTCGCTGTCGCCGCTGATGCAGAACGCGGCCTTTGCGGCGCGAGGGCTCGACTGGGGATATGTGCCGTTGCCCGTCACGGCCGAGCGGCTGGAGGACGCCGTGCGAGGGCTCGCCCCGCTTGGCTTCGCGGGCGCCAACGTGACAACCCCGCACAAGCTCGCCGTCGCAAAGCTGGTCGACACCAGTGAGCCGTCCGTCAACACGCTCGTCGTCCGCGACGGCCGCGTGGTGGGCTACTCGACGGACGCAGCCGTCCTCGCCGAGCTCGAGTTTCGGCGCGCTGCGATCCTCGGGGACGGCGGCGCGGCCGTCGCCTTCGCGGCGGCCTTGCCGGACGCCGCGCGGTTCTCACGCCGGGGTACCTGGCCGCCGGACGTGTCGGACGCCGATCTCGTCATCAACGCCACCTCGGAGCGCGGCGAGGTTCTCGTCGAACTGGGTCCGGGCCAGACCCTCGTCGACCTCCCCTATCCCCGGACCGCGACGGCACGTGCGGCCGAGGCGGCCGGTGCGCGCGTGATCGACGGCCTCGAAGTGCTCGTCGCGCAAGGTTCGGCCTCTTTCGAGCTGTGGACGGGCGTCCCGGCTCCGGTCGACGTCATGCGCACCGCGCTCTCAGGAGCTCCCTAGGGAATCGCCCGACAAAGATCGGGCAGGCGACCCATCCTCGCGTCGTGTTGCCAGTTGTACCGTCGAGCGGGGGGAGAAAAGGAGATCTACCAGTGAAACGCGCGACAGTGCGGAGGCTGCTCGCTCCGCTCATTCTCTTTGCGGCGCTCTTCGTTGTGCATGTGTCCGGCGGGGTGGCGGCCCCGGGCGGCGGCCTCGCGACGATCTCGACCGCGCCCCCGTGTCCGACCGGCGGCATCGCCGGCATCGGCGTCGCCTTTGACGGCAACCGCATCCTCTACACCTGTGCGGAGGAGGCGAAGATTCGCTTTACCGACCTCTCCGGGACGGACCTCGGCTCCGTCGACACCAAAGACGCAGCGAACAATCCCGTCGCGGTGGATGCGATCGCATGGGATTCGAACGAGAACCTGCTCTGGGGAGGGAACACCGGCGGCGGCCGGTGCCACATCTTCAGCATCGACCTGGCCACAGGGCTCGCGACGGAACGATTCAGCTACACCGAGACGAACTGTAGCTTCGAGTTCTTCGACGGGATCACCGTCGATACGAACACGGACACGATCTACCTGAGCCCGGACGTGAATCCGACGATCCGGCATTTCACCAAGACGGGCACCCCATCGTCGAATGATCCGATCGCGTTCTCGACCATGACGGCAGGCGAGTGCCCGGTCAGCAATGCGAACGGCGCGGGCGGTTGCCTCAACAGCGGTCTGGCGATCGGGATCGACGGCAAGCTGTTCGCCGGCACGAACGGCGACGGAAAGATCTTCGAGCTCGATCCCAGCGTTCCGTCGCTGCTGGGACAGTTTGCGACGGTCAGCGGCCGCGATGAGGATCTCGAATGCGGTCCGCTCTTCACGAAGCCTGATCGGAGTGTCGTCGAGACGATCCTCTCGCGCGAAGCCTTCAGCGGACGCATCGACGTCCTGGAGGCACCACGAGGAACCTGTGTCGTCTTCAAGCTGAAGCTGACGCCTCCGACCGCGTTCAACATGACCGGGGCGACGCACACGGTGACGGCGACACTGACCGCGAACAACAAGCCGCTTGTCGGCGAGACGATCCTGTTCAGCGTGAGCGGGGCGAACACCGCCTCCGGGAGCGGGACGTCCGACGCCTCCGGGCAGGCGACGTTCACCTACTCCGGAGCGAACGCAGGGACCGACACGATCAAAGCGTGCGCCGACATCAACAAGAACGGGTCCTGTGATGCCGAGGAACCGGCCGACACGGCGTCGAAGACCTGGGAGGCGCCGATCTCGGCGGAGGGTGTGCCGGTCAGCGCGGTGGAGGGCAACAGCTTCGCCGGCCCCGTCGCGACCGTGAGCGATCCGGATCCGGCCTCGGCGGCGTCCGAGTACACCGCGACGATCGACTGGGGCGACGGCTCGAACTCGGTGGGAACGCTGAGCGGCCCGGCCGGCGGCCCGTTCACCGTCAGCGGATCGCATACATACGTCGAGGAAGGGACGTACACGGTGACCGTGCACGTCGTCGACGTCGATACGCTGAGCAACACCGCGACGGCAACGACGACCGCAGCCGTCGCCGACGCCGCCCTGACGGCGAGTTGCGCGGCCCCGGCGGTCTCGCCTCAGGCGTTCGGCGGAGACGTTGCAACGCTCAACGATGCGAATCCGCTCGGGACGACGACCGACTTCACCGCCACGATCGACTGGGGAGACGGGGCGTCGTCAGCCGGAGTCGTGACAGGGCCGATCGGCGGTCCGTTCTCGATCAGCGGTAGCCACGTCTACGGCTCGACGGGCTTCTTCAACATCAACACGTCGATCTCCGACGTCGGCGGAAGCAAGGCGACGGCCACGTGCCGGATGCTCGTCTTCGCCTTCGCGCCGGGCGGAGGCTCCTTCGTGATCGGAGATCAGAACAGCGCCAACGGCACGTCGGTCACGTTCTGGGGAGCCCAGTGGTGGAAGCTGAACTCGCTGAGCGGCGGATCGGCTCCTGCCAGCTTCAAGGGCTTCGCAAAGAACCCGTCCACGCCCAGCTGTGGAACGAGCTGGAGCACGGATCCCGGCAACAGCGCGCCGCCGCCCGCCGGCCCGCTGCCCGCCTTCATGGGCGTGATCGTCTCCAGCCAGATCTCCCAGTCCGGGTCGGCGATCTCGGGCGATACCGCACACATCGTCGTCGTGCAGACGAATGTGGGGTACGCGCCCAATCCCGGGCACGCCGGCACCGGGGTGGTGATCGCCCAGTTCTGCTGACGAGACCTGTAGCTCCTTAACGCGAAGGCCCGCCTCGGCGGGCCTTCGCCGTTTCGATCGGATGAAGACGCTTGTGCCGAGGGCGTGGGTGTTCTACAACTGTCTTGATCCAGAAAAGGGGAGGGCCATGCCAAGACCCTGCGGCCCGATTCTGGTCGTCGAAGACGACGACGCGCTGCGGCAATGCGTGTCCGCTCTCCTGGAGGGGGCCGGGTTCGTCGTACTCGCCGCCCAGACGGGCGAAGAGGGGTTGGCCCTCGCACGTAGCGGCTCACCGCGAGCGGCAGTGGTGGACGTCTGTCTGCCGGGCCTGAGTGGTTACGAGATCTGTCGGGTGCTGAAGGAAGAGAAGGTTGCGCTGCCCGTCCTCTTCGTCTCGGGCGAGCGGACGGAATCCTTCGATCGGGTCGCGGGACTGCTGATCGGCGCCGACGACTACCTCGTGAAGCCTTTCGCGCCGGACGAGCTGCTCGCGCGTTTGCGGGCCCTTCTGCGGCGGGCGAACGAGGGCGAGCTCCACGGTCTCACTCGGCGAGAGGAGGAGGTGCTCCGGTGCCTGGGCGAAGGGCTTGGCCCGTCGGTGATCGCAGAACGGCTGGTGATCAGTCCGAAGACCGTGGGGACGCACATCGAGCACATCTACGAGAAGCTCGGCGTACACAGCCGGGCCCAGGCGCTTGTCGCCGCCTCCGGTCTCGGCCTGCTCACCATGTCCTAGAGGCCTGATGTGAAATTCCGCCCCTAGCCACGGCGAAAGACCCGAGTAGGCTTCGCGCGTGCCGATGACACTGGTCACCGCGGGGGAATCGCACGGGCCGGCGCTCGTCGCGATCCTGACCGGGCTGCCTGCCGGGCTCGTGCTCGACAAGATGGCGATCGACTCCGACCTCCACCGGCGCCAGCAAGGCTACGGCCGCAGTCCCCGTCAGCAGATCGAGCGCGACGA
>JBGPYI010000032.1:0-12407 GCA_041493175.1 Gaiellaceae bacterium
CACGGGGAGGATCCGCCCGAGATCCGCGACTGGACCTGGCCCGGCTGAACGCAGGCGTGGGCGCGATCCTCGTCGTCAACGCCGGCTCTACGAGCCTGAAGCTCCACGCCGTCGAGGTAGACGGGAACAGCACGCCCGTCGACTCGTTCGCGCACGTGCCCGCGGGAATCGATGCGGTTGCGCATCGGGTCGTCCACGGTGGGCCACGCTTCCGGGATCCGGTCGTGATCGACGCGGCAGTCCGCGAGCAGATCCGCGAGCTCGTCGCGCTCGCCCCGCTTCACAACGCACCGGCACTCGAGGCACTCGAAGTCGCCCAGCAGGCGCTCCCGGATGTCGCGCACGTCGCGGTCTTCGACACGTCGTTTCATCGCACGATCCCCCCCGAGGCCGCCGAGTACGCGGTGCCCCGGGCCTGGCGGGAGCAGTGGGGCATTCGCCGGTACGGATTCCAGGGCCTGTCGGTCGAGTGGTGCGCGCAGCGTG
The DNA here is from genome assembly GCA_041493175.1 of Gaiellaceae bacterium. Lineage (GTDB taxonomy): Bacteria > Actinomycetota > Thermoleophilia > Gaiellales > Gaiellaceae > 3-1-20CM-4-69-9. The sequence goes on from JBGPYI010000032.1 coordinate 487, forward strand.
TGCCCGAGCTCCTCGGCCACCCCGTCAAACGTCTGGTCGTCTGTCATCTCGGCGGCGGATCCTCCGTCACCGCCGTCCTTGCCGGTCGGTCCGTGGATACGACAATGGGCTTCACTCCCCTCGAGGGTGTCCCCATGACCACACGCTCGGGATCGATCGATCCGGGCGCACTCCTGTACGTGCTCCGCGAGAGGCATCTCGACGTCGCTTCGCTCGATCACGTGCTCAACTTCGACTCCGGCGTCAAAGGGCTCGCCGGTGGCAGCGGTGGGATGATCGACATCGAGCGCCGCGCGGGCTCGGGTGACGCCGATGCGGGCCTTGCCCTCGAGGTCATGGGGCACCGCCTCGCAGCCGCAGTGGCGGCGATGGCCGCCGCCGCCGGAGGCCTCGATGCCCTTGCCTTTACGGCGGGGATCGGTGAGGGGTCGGCCCTCGTACGCGAACGACTCTGCGCGCGTCTTGGCTTCCTCGGTGTCGAGCTCGACACGGCGAGAAACGACGGTGCCGAGCCCGATTGCGACGTCGCCACCAAGGCGTCGCGCGTGCGGATTCTCGTCGTGCGCGCGCGCGAAGAGTTGGTCGCGGCGCGCGCCGCGCGCGCTCTCCTCGCCTCAGACCACGATCCGGTCTAGCCCGCTCTTCGCGCCCCGCTCGATCGGCCGAGTGACGAGCACCGGTCGGTCCGCATGATGGACGATCGCGGACGAGACGCTCCCGAGCAGAGCGCCTTTGACGGTCCCCAGCCCGCGAGAGCCGACGACGATGAGATCGACGTCGCGGCTCCGGGCGAGCTCCAGGACCGCTCTTGCCGGCGATCCCTCCAGCAACTCGCTCTCATACGTGACGCGTCGCTCTTCGGCATAGGGAATCGCCTTCGCGAGCGCGGCCCGCATGGTGCCGAGATTCTCGCTCAGCGCGCGCTGGTAGTACGGGTCTCCCAGCACGGGCAGCGGCGGCTGTGCGACCGCGACGAAGGTGACGTCCGCGCCGAGTATCTGCGCGAGTCGGACGCCTTCCTCTACCGCTACCAGCGATCCCGACGAGCCGTCCGTGGCGATGAGGATGCGATCGATGCTGTCGACGTCCTCCATGGCAGCCTCCTTTCTTCGAAGCCGACCGAAGCGTCCTCTCTGCGCTCGCCCGCGGCATCGGGGCGGCGACGGATCGTGTTGCGGTCAATCCGCAATCGGCCTACGGCTGCCTCCGGATGGCGCGAGGCGAGGACTGGTCGAGGCTTGACGGGAGTGGCAACCTCTCCTGTCATGGATGCAGCTCCGCAGGCCGTGTCGGACGTCGTTCTGCGCGACGGCTCGACAATGCGGTTCCGTCCGCCTGGGGCGGCGGATGCGGACGCGCTGCTCGGCTTCTTCCGCGGCCTTTCCGACCGGAGCCTTTATCTCCGCTTCCACGGCCATCCGAGCGTCGACGAGCGCCTCGTCCAGCCGGTGCTCGAACCCGACTGGGTCGAGCGGGGCGCGCTCGTCGGCACGAAGGACGACGAGATCGTCGCGCTCGCGAGCTACGTCCGGCTGCGCGACGCGCGTACGGCGGAGGTGGCCTTCGCTGTTGCCGACTCACACCAGGGCCGTGGCATCGCGACTCGTTTGCTCGAGCGACTGGCGTCGCTGGCCGGCGGCGTTGGAATCGAGGAGTTCGTGGCCGAGGTGCTGGGCGACAACATCGCGATGCTTGGGGTCTTCGCGGACGCCGGTTTCGAGAAGAGCCGCGTCTTCGAAGCGGGTATCTCCGAGGTGCGGCTGAAGCTCGATGCAACCGAGTCCCTGCGCACCCGCATCGACGAGCGTGACCACATCGCGGTCGCGGCGTCGCTCGAGCCGTTCTTCAAACCCGCCACGGTGGCCGTCGTCGGCGCGTCGTCACGTGCCGGTTCGATCGGCGGTGAGCTCTTCCGCAACGTCTTGCGCGGCGAGTTCAGCGGCGTCGCCTATCCGGTTACCCGGTCGGGCGAGCCCGTCGCGGGCGTTCGGAGCTATCGGACCGTCGCCGAGATCGGGGAGATTGTCGACCTCGCAGTGGTGTGCCTGCCCGGCGGCGCCGTGCTCGAGGCTGCGGAAGAGGCGCTGGCCGCGGGCGTTCGAGCTCTGTGCGTCATCTCGGCGGGCTTTGCCGAGATCGGGCCGGAAGGGGAAGCCCGCCAGGATCTTCTGCTCGAGCTGGTGCGCTCTCATGGGGCGCGTCTGCTCGGGCCGAACTGTCTCGGCATCGCTGTGGCCGACGTTCGGCTGAACGCGACGTTCGGACCGCGTTCGCTTCCACCCGGCAAGATCGGTTTTTCGTCGCAAAGTGGCGCACTCGGGCTCGCGCTGCTGGAGCGTGCGGCCGAAAGGCGTCTCGGGCTGTCCGCCTTCGTGTCCATCGGGAACAAAGCGGATGTCTCGTCGAACGACCTCCTCGAGTACTGGGAAGACGATCCGAACACCGACGTCGTGCTGCTGTATCTCGAGTCCTTCGGCAACCCACGAAAGTTCGCGCGTGTCGCCCGCCGCGTCGCGCGGACGAAGCCGATCGTCGCGATGAAGGCGGGGCGGACAGCCGCCGGCGCGAGGGCGGCCAGCTCGCACACCGCTGCGCTCGCGGGCTCCGAGGCCGCCGTCGATGCGCTGTTTCACCAGGCGGGCGTCATCCGGGTCGACACGCTCGAAGAGCTGCTTGACGTGACCGGGCTGCTCGCCGCGCAGCCCCTGCCGCGCGGGCGCCGGGTGGCGGTGCTCACGAATGCCGGAGGCCTGGGCATCCTGTGCGCCGACGCGTGCGATGCCGCCGGCCTCTCTTTGCCGCCGCTCGCCGACGAGACCATCGCCGTGCTGCGCGCCGTCTTGCCGGCGGAGGCAAGCCTGAGCAATCCCGTGGACATGCTCGGCACCGCCGTGGGCACGACCTACGAGAGCGTGCTTCCCGCGCTTCTGCGCGATCCGGGTGTCGACGCCGTCATCGTTCTGTTCGTGCCGCCGATCGTGGCCGGTGCGGAGGAGGTGGCCGCAGCGATTGCACGCGCGGTCGAGGACGAGGGAGCCCAGGGCAAGCCGGTGCTCGCCTGTGTGATCAGTCAAACCGGGACTCCGCCGCAGCTCCTGTCCGCGCCCGTCGCGGCGTTCGATTACCCGGAGTCCGCCGCTCATGCCCTCGGGCGTGCCGCCGCGCGTGCGGAATGGTTACGGCGTCCCCAAGGACGCGTGCCCGAGCTTGACGGCATCGACCACGCGGCCGCGCGTCTGGTCGTGCACGAAGCCGGCGAGCGGTGGCTTGCTCCGAGCGAACTTCGGCGCTTGCTGGAGGCTTACGGGCTTCCGGTCGTTGCGGAGCGAGTGGCGGCCACCCTGGAGGAGACGCTCGCTGCTGCGGACGAGCTCGGGTATCCCGTCGTGGTGAAGACCGCGGCCGCCGGCGTGCACAAGACAGAGCAGGGAGGCGTCGCACTCGACCTTCGTGACCGTGACGCGGTCGGAGAGGCGGCAACACGGATCGGTCTGCCGGTGCTCGTGCAGCCCTTCCTGCACGGGGGCGTCGAGATGTTGGTGGGTGCCTTCCAGGATCCGGTGTTCGGGCCGCTGGTGGCACTTGGTCCGGGCGGCACGATGGCCGAGTTGATCGGGGATGCTGGATTCCGGCTGGCGCCGTTGACCGACGCTGACGCGGACGAGCTCGTGCAGAGCGGAAAGGCCGGGCTGCTCGTGCGCGGATTTCGCGGCGCTCCACCTGCTGACGTTCGCGCGCTGGCCGACGTCGTACTGCGGGTCGCGCGCCTCGGAGACGATCTGCCGGAAGTGGCCGAGCTCGACCTGAATCCTGTCATCGCCGGCCCGGGCGGCTGCGTCGTGGTCGACGCGCGCGCGCGGATCGGGTCCCCGGCGCAGACGGCTCGGCTGAAGAGCTGGTAGTCGAGCGGCTGCGGTAAAGCCGCAGCGGGGTTCAGCCGACACCCGGATGCGCGGCTGCCGCAGTGGCACGAGCCTTGAGGCGAGAGAGAAGGAGGTGCCCAAATGAGGCCCATTGTCTTGGCAACCGACGGCTCTGCCAGCGCCGCCGCGGCCGTGGAGCAAGCAGTCGAGCTTGCCGCTGAATCCCAAGCGACCCTGCTCGTCGTCACCGTCTGGGACAGCCCCTACACGGGACTCGGGTACGCGCCGCTGCCCGTGGTCGTCGACGTGAACGCGGAGATGGTGGAGCGTGCCCCACAGATCGTCGAAGATGTCGCTCTTCGGGCGCGAGCGGCGGGCGTCGACGTGGAGACGGTCGTTCGTCGTGGCTTTCCCGTCGATGAGATCTGCCGTGTCGCCAAAGAGCGGAACGCGCGCGTGATCGTCATCGGCTCCCACCATTGGGGACGTGTGCGCAGGGCGCTCCACGGGAGCGTCTCGCAAGGTGTCGTGCAGTCCGCACACCGCCCGGTCCTCGTCGTGCCGGCAGCGCCGGTGTCCGAGATCGAGGCGAGAAGCGGCGACGACCGGCTCGTGCCCGGCCACGCGCACTGAGCCCCTGCGGGAAAACCGCATCGTCGGTCCGTGCGCTCTCCGATGGCGGCTCTCGAGGCCCGGACCAAACTCGAGGCAGGGCGAAAGGAGGAACTGATGAAAGTCAGCGATGTCATGACGGCGAAGGTCTTTACCGCCACGCGTGAAATGCCTCTGCGACTCGCCGCCACCCGCATGCTCGAGTACGGGATCTCGGGCATGCCGGTTGTCGAAAGCGAGCGTGTTGTGGGTGTGATTTCGGAGACGGACATCCTCTTCAAGGAGCGAACGGCCCCCGACCGTCAGGGCCTCGTGGACTGGCTCGTCCATTACGGCGAGGACCCGCCTGCGGCGAAGCTTTCAGCCCGCACGGTCGGCGAGTCGATGACGACGCCTGCCGTCGTGATCGGGTCCGGAAAGCTCGTTGCGGAGGCCGCCGAGCTGATGCTCGATCTGAGGATCGACCGGCTCCCGGTGGTCGACGCGGACGAGCTCGTCGGGATCGTCACGCGGGCAGATCTCGTGCGGGCCTTTACGCGCGAAGACGAAGAGATCGAGCGCGAGATCCGCGACGAGGTGATCCTCAAGACTCTGTGGGTCAACCCCACGCGGGTGAAGGTGCAGGTCGAAGAGGGTTGCGTCACGCTCGAGGGGCGTGTCGACAACGAAGGTGTGGCCGAGCAGATCGTCCACTTCGTGCAGCGGGTTCCCGGCGTCGTCTCGATCGAGCCGAGGCTCACCTGGCCTGGAACGCGGGCGCCGCGTGCCGTGGGCAAGACACTCGCCTGACGAACGACGATCTCAGCGACTGCGCGGGGCATGGCGTCGAGATGCGCGACGGCAGGATCGGCAGTGTCGCTGCCCGCCCTGCCGCGCACGGGTCGTGACGAGCGCGGGTGCTCATCGTTCACTCCGGCCAGTTGAGTTGCAGGCTGTCCGCGGTTCCCTTCGACGAGGTGGGGAGCGTCGTGGGGCAGGGGCGCATCGTGCTCCGGGAGCGGCCGAGAACGCCGGCGGGTGTCCGACACCACCTCGCCGGCCGGACTTAGAGCCGACTCGCACTCAGTAGAACGCCGAAACCGGAATCGGGCGCGCCACCGATGGCACGGCCCCGCGCCGGCCCGAGACTGGAAGCGACAAACGAAAGCAACAAGAAAGGAGATCGTCATGTTCAAGACGATCATCTGGGCAACGGACGGATCCGAGTCCGCCGACCGCGCCCTTCCCACGGCCCTCGAGCTGACGGCCGAAGCCCACGGGAAGCTCCTCGTCGTGCATGCGGACGCGCACCTGGGCGGTCGCGGCGGCGGCGTCCCCGTGATCGCGAACGAGGAGGACGTGCGGAGCACGCTCGTCTCGAAGGTCAACGAGCTCGTCGAGTCGGGCATCGACGCGAGCCTCCGCGTCGTGAAGGGAACGAACAAAGATCCCGCGGATCTCATCGCAGAGGTCGCCCGAGAGGTCGACGCGGATCTGATCCTCGTGGGGACTAGAGGTCACGGCCGTGTCGCGGGGATGCTGCTGGGCAGCGTCACGCAGCGGCTCCTGCACGTCGCACCCTGCCCCGTGCTGGCCGTTCCGGCGAAGGTCGCCGTAGAGGCCGGTGTCGGAGCCAGCTAGCGCGAAGGGACAGTGACACTCTTGCCCGCGCCGCTCGGGTCCCGCACTCGCGAGAGGCGGCTCCCGGGCGGTGCCGGCTCGTCAGTCCGCGAAACGGGCCTTTCCTCGGTAGAGGCGGCACGCCTCCTCGGGGAGTACGGGCCGAACGAGTTGCGACGGCGCGGCGGCTTGAGATGGCCGCGTCAACTCGCTCGGCAGATCGTGCACCCGCTTGCGCTCCTCTTGTGGGCGGCGACCGGCCTCGCGTGGATCGCGGGCACGCCGGTGCTGACGGCGGCGATCGCCGCGGTCGTGATCGTCAACGCAGCGTTCGCGTTCGTGCAGGAGCGTCAGGCCGAGCGAGCGATCGAGGCCTTGAGCGAATACCTCCCCGACCGCGCCGAGGTGATTCGGGACGGCGCGCGTGTGAAGGTGGACGTTCGCGAGATCGTTCCCGGCGACCTGCTGGTCGTGACCGAGGGTGAGCGCATTCCTGCAGACGCCCACCTCGTGGAGGGCGCCGCGGAAGTCGACATGTCTGCGCTCACAGGGGAATCGGTGCCGGTCTCGCGGCTCGTCGGGAACTCGAGCGGCGAGACACCTGCTCTCGAGGCCCTCGATCTCCTCTTCAGCGGCACGGCGTGCACGGCGGGAGAGGGGAAGGCGGTTGTCCTCGCGACCGGCATGCAGACACAGCTCGGGCGGATCGCGACGCTCTCCCAGCGGGTCCACACCGACGAGAGCCCGCTCGAGGGCGAGGTCCGGCGCGTCGCGTGGCTCATTGCTGCGGTCGCCCTCGGAGTCGGTGTCGCCTTCCTTGCCCTCGGTGCTTTCGTCGCCGGACTTCCCTTCGGCGATGCAGCTGTCTTCGCGATCGGCCTGCTCGTCGCGAACGTCCCGGAAGGCCTCTTGCCCACGATCACGCTGGCCCTTGCAGTCGGCGTGCGCGCGCTCGCCAAAGAGGGTGCACTCGTAAAGCGGTTGAGCGCCGTGGAGACACTCGGCTCTACCACGGTCATCTGCACCGACAAGACCGGGACGCTGACCGAAAATCGAATGCACGTCAGCGAGGTCTGGACCGAGAGCGCTGCGGGACGCCTGGAGGAGCTCTCTGGCCGGGCGACCTTGGAGGTGTCGGCAATCGCAGACGCTCTCGCTGCCTGCAACAACGCCGAGCTGGACGGCCCGGGTGACCCGACAGAGCTCGCGCTCATCCACGCGGCCGAGGAGCTCGGCAGCGAAGTCGACCCGGCGATGCGCGCACGCTTGCGCCTGAGTCTCTTCCCTTTCGATCCCGCTCTCAAATTGATGACGACGGTGGACAGGAAGAGCACCGGAGTCTGGGCCCACACGAAGGGTGCGCCGGAGGAAGTGATCGCACGTTCCACGCAACTGTTGGGGCCCGACGGCAAGACTCGGCCGCTGGGCGTTGCAGAGCGCGAGCAGATTCGCCTGCAGGTAAACGCTTACGCGAGCAGAGGACTGCGCGTCCTGGCGGTGGCGCGGCGGCCCCTTGCCGGTGTCCCGGCCGAGCGAGCCGACGCCGAGTGTGAGCTCGTGCTCATCGGCCTCGTTGCGCTTGTCGATCCGCCGCGCGCCGACGTGCCCGACGCCGTTGCGCGCTGTCACGAGGCCGGCATCCGGATCCTCGTGGTGACCGGCGACCACGCTCTGACTGCCGCCGAGATAGCTCGGCGTGTCGGCATCGGCGGGGACTCGCCGGCTGTGATCACCGGCGACCGGCTGGCCGAGCTGAGCGACGCCGAGCTTGGCCTGCTGCTTCGTCGGCACGAAGAGATCGTCTTCGCGCGAACCTCTCCGGAGGCGAAGTTGCGAATCGCGACTGCGCTGCGTGCACAGGGCGACGTCGTCGCCATGACGGGGGACGGCGTGAACGACGCGCCGGCCCTGCGGCGTGCAGACATCGGTGTGGCAATGGGGAAGTCGGGCACCGACGTCGCACGCGAAGCCGCGACGATGATCCTCACCGACGATCGCTTTGCCACCATCGTCACCGCCATCGAAGGTGGTCGACGGGTCTACGCGAACGTCCGCAAGTTCATCTTCTACATCTTCGTCCACGCGACACCCGAGGTGCTTCCGTTTCTCGTCTTTGCCCTGTCCGGGGGGCTCGTGCCGCTGGGCCTGACGGTGCTTCAGATCCTTGCGATCGATCTCGGGACGGAGACGCTGCCTGCGCTTGCGCTCGGCCGGGAGGCTGCGGAGCCGGGCATCATGCGGCGACCGCCGCGCCGGCGAACGAGTGGCGTGATCGACCGAGCCATGCTGGTACGGGCGTGGCTCGTGACCGGAAGCGTCTCGGCACTGCTCACGATGGGCGCCTTCTTCTTCGTCCTGCTGCACGCCGGCTGGCGCCCCGGCGACGCGACGGGGTCGGGTTCTCCCCTGCATCAGGCGTATCTCGAGGCGACCACGATCACCTTCCTCGGGATCGTCCTGTGTCAGGTAGGCACGGCGTTTGCGGCTCGGATGGAGCGGGAGTCGATCCGTTCAGTCGGCCTGTGGTCGAACCGGCTCCTGCTCTGGGGGGTCGCCTTCGAGCTTGTCTTTGCAGCGGCGCTCGCCTACGCGTCTCCTCTGCAGGCCGCTTTCGGCACGGCGGCGCCACCTACCCTGGCGGTCGCGCTCTTGCTTCCCTTCCCGTTTGTGGTCTGGGCCGTCGACGACTTCTGGCGGCGCCGCGCCCGTCCGTAGTTTTCCCGATCGGGGATCGGCAGCCCCACCGATGCGAACGGCAGCCGTTCGGGCGACCATCGAGACAGCGACAAAGGAGGAGTGCCATGACTGCCATGCGCACAATGGGCCTCGCTCCGGTCCTGCCGTCCGAGGCGAGCGTCGAGCGATCGGCGAACGAGTACGTCGTGCATCTTGCCGTTCCCGGCTTTGCGCAGGAGGAGCTCGAGGTCGAAATCGCAGGCCGCTTCGTGACCGTGCGGGGCGACCAGATGCAGACCACGATCGACGACGGTCCGTTTCGTCTGCACGAGCGGCTCGAGGAGCGTTTCCTGCTTCCGGCGGACGTCGACACGGCAAGCGTCACCGCCACGTACACGCACGGCGCGTTGAAGCTGCGCGCACCGCGCACGAACGGTGGACCGAAGACGCCGCGGAAGGTGCCGATCGAGCACGGGGCAGCAGTGAATCCGGACGCCTCGGGCGTCTGAGAAGGGGGGAGTCATGCCAGCGCTGACTGACACGGTGCCGAGAGCGCCGGAGGCGAAGCCTCGCCTCAAGCGTTCCATCGGGCTCTGGATGGCGACCGCGCTGGTCGTCGGCAACATGGTCGGCTCGGGGATCTTCACGCTGCCGGCCGTGCTAGCGGGTGAGGCCGGACCGGCCTCGATTGTCGCGCTCGTCTTCACTGGCATCGGCGCGGTGTTGCTCGCGCTCGTGTTCGCGAACCTCGGGCGTGCGTATCCAAAGACCGGTGGGCCGTACCACTATGCACGGCGCGCCTTCGGCGACTTCGTCGGCTTCCAGACGGCCTGGGCCTACTGGATTGCAGCGTGGGTCGGAAACGCCGCGATCGCCGTTGCGTTCGCAGGCTACCTCGGCGTGTTCTGGGGCGATGTGAATACGAAGAGCTGGCTCGCGGCGCTCGCTGCGGTCGCCGCCGTCTGGATCTTCACGCTCGTCAACATCGTCGGCGCGCGCGAGACGGGCTGGGCGCAGGTCGTCACGACCGTGCTCAAGTTCGTCCCGCTCGCCGTGATCGGAATCGTCGGGCTGTTCTACATCAAGGGTGGCAACTTCACGCCGTTCGCGCCTGCGAAGGGCGGGTTCGACTGGCACATCAATGCGGCGGCAACGCTCGCCCTCTGGGCCTTCATCGGTCTCGAGTCCGCGACGGTGCCTGCCGAAGAGGTCAAGAACCCGGAGCGGACGATCCCGCGGGCGACCATCCTCGGCACGGTCGCCACGACCGTGCTCTATGTCGTCGCGCTCGTTGCGATCGTCGGCGTGCTGTCGCCGGCAGTGCTCAGCGGCTCGTCCGCGCCGTTCGCCGACGCGGCAAACGCGATGTGGGCCGGCACTTTCCTCGGGCTCGCCTGGGGGAAGTGGATCGCGATCGTCGCCATGGCGGCGACGCTCGGCGCGCTGAACGGCTGGATCCTGCTCACGGCGCGCGTCTCGCTCGCCGCTGCGGACGACGGTCTGTTCCCGAAGCCCTTCGCCCAGGTCCACGGGAGGCGCAGGACGCCGGTGATCGGTCTGCTCGTCTCGTCGGTGCTCGTGTCGGCGCTCGTCCTCTACAACTGGAACGCGAGCTTCGGCCAGCGCTTCACCGACATCGTGCTGCTCGCGACGTGGATGACGCTGATCGCGTACGCGTACGCGGCGGCGGCCGAGGTTGTGCTCTTCGTCCGCGACCGCAATCTGTTCTCCCGGTCGAGGCTCGTGCGCGACTCCGTCATCGCGGCGCTCGCGTTCGCGTACTCGGTCTGGGCGATCTGGGGCTCTGGGCAGGAGTGGCTGGCGAAGGGCTTCATGCTGCTGCTGTTCGGCATCCCGGTCTTTGTCTGGATGAAGTGGCGTCAGAGCAAGGCGCCGGTTGAGGTCGACATGGCGGCGTTCGCGCTCCAGCGGCCGCCTCCGCCTCCGCCGAAGCCATCGCGGCGCGTCCCGATCCACACCCGCTAGAGAGGAGGAGCCATGCACAACGTCCCGCGCAAGGTCATCATCATGGGTGCCGGAGGGCGCGACTTCCACGACTTCAACGTGGTCTTCCGAGACAACTCGGATTACGAGGTGGTCGCGTTCACCGCGGCGCAGATTCCAGGGATCGACGACCGGAAGTACCCCGCGTCATTGGCGGGGCCGCTCTATCCCAACGGAATCCCGATCTACCCGGAGGAGCGGCTCGTCGATCTGATCGAGGGTGAGTGGGCCGACGAGGTCGTCCTCGCCTATTCGGATCTCTCGCACGAGGACGTCATGCACAAGGCGTCGACGGCTCTGGCGGCCGGCGCAAGCTTTCGGCTGCTGGGCCCGCACGATTCGATGCTGCGAAGCATCAAGCCCGTCGTCGCGGTGACCGCGGTTCGCACCGGGTGTGGAAAGAGCCAGACAAGTCGGAGGATCGGTCAGATCCTGCTCGAGGCCGGTCTCAAGGTCGCCCTCGTGCGTCATCCGATGCCCTACGGCGACCTCGAGGCGATGCGCGTGCAGCGCTTTGCGACGCTCGAGGACATCGACGCGTCCAACCCCACGATCGAGGAGCGGGAGGAATACGAGGCTCCCGTTCGGATGGGGATGGTGATGTACGCCGGCGTCGACTACGAAGCGATTCTCCGTCAAGCCGAGGAGGAGGCCGACGTCATCATCTGGGACGGCGGGAACAACGACTTCCCGTTCTTCCACCCGGACCTCTTCATCACGGTCGTCGACCCGCTCAGACCGGGCCATGAACTGCGGTACCACCCCGGTGAGACGAATCTGCGGATGGCAGACGTCGTCGTCGTGAACAAGGTCGACACAGCCGCGCTTGGCGCCGTCGGCGAGGTGATCGCCAACATCGAGGCGGTCAACCCCGACGCGCGGATCGTCAAGGCGGCTTCGCCGGTTGTCCTGGAGGAAGGACCGTCGATCGTCGGTGCACGCGTGCTGGTCGTCGACGACGGCCCGACGCTGACACACGGTGGCATGCCGTTCGGTGCGGGGACGGTGGCGGCGAGACAGGGCGGCGCGCTGGAGCTCGTCGATCCGCGTCCGTTCGCGGTGGGGACGATCAAGGACATCCTGGCCCGGTATCCCGAGGTGGACTCGCTGCCGGCGATGGGTTACTCGCCTGATCAGCTCCACGAGCTCGAGACGACGATCAACGCG
>JBGPYI010000112.1:0-7207 GCA_041493175.1 Gaiellaceae bacterium
AGCTCGATGCCGAGCCGCTGGAGCCGCGCGATCGACTCGGCTGCGTCGGCCTTCGGCGGGTCGGCGAACACCAGGAAGCCGCGCAACTCCAGTTGCTGCTCGTCCTCCTCGCCGTAATGTTCGCGCGGCTCGATCGGGCGCTCGGCAAGCGCGAGCAGGCGGTGGCCGGCGTCGAGCAAGCGCCCGAGCGCCGTCTCGATCTGCCCGCGTACCTCAGCGAGCGGTCGCGAGTCGCCCTTCAGCCGGGCAGAGGAGCAGCGAGCGAGCAACTCCTCGGCCGCGCCCTTGCAGAGCAGGCGACGACCGCCGACCGTCTCGAGCACGACCGACGTCCGCCGGCGCTCGAACGTGAACGGCAGCGTCGCCAACCGCCGGGCAGTCTGGAGTTCCGCGGCGGCGACGCCCGGCTCCAGACCGCGCCAGATCGCCAGGTCAAGCGTGTTACCGAGCGGTGTACCACCGTGTTCGAAGCTGAGCTCGCTACAGAGCAAGCCGAGGCGCACCAGCTCCGGTGCCGAGGCGCCGCCCGGGTCAACTGCCTCGCGCAGCCGGATCTCGCCCTCGGTCAGCGTGCCCGTCTTGTCCGTGAAGAGGACGTCCGCGTCGCCCAGATCCTCGATCGAGACCAGCCGCTTGACCAGCACCGACCGTTGCGCCATCCGCCGCGCCCCGGTCGACAGGCTCACCGTCACGATCGCTGGCAACAGCTGCGGCGTCAGACCCACCGCGATGGCGAGCGAGAACAGCAGCGCGTCGAGCACTGGCTTCCCGAGCGCGGCGTTGGCGACGAAGATGAACACCGTCAGTACGCCCGTCACCTTCGCCAGCAGCCCGGCGAATGAGCTGAGACCACGTTGGAATGCTGTCGGAGGCTGCCGCTCACCAAGGCCGCCGGCGACGCCGCCCAGCCGCGTCTGCATGCCTGTCGCCGCGACCACACCCAGGCCACGACCGCTGCGCACGACCGTGCCCATGTAGGCGCAGTCGGCGTGGACGGCGCCGGTCGCACCGTCGACCGCGGCCACCTGCTTTTCCGCAGGGTAGGCCTCGCCTGTCAGCGCCGCTTCGTCGATCGTCAGCTCCGCCGCCTCCAGCAGCCGCAGGTCGGCCGGGACGACATCACCGGTCTGTAGCAGGCAGACATCGCCCGACACCAACTCGGCCGCCGGCAACTCAGTAACGGCGCCGCCGCGGAGCACGGTCGCACGGCGTCCGGTCTGCTCTCGTAGCGAGGCGAGCGTCTGCTCGCTGCGGTACTCGTTGACGAACCCGAGCCCAACGCTCAGCGCCATGATCGCCAGGATGATCCCGCCGCCGGTCCGCTCGCCGACGACGATCGAAACGCACGCCGCCGCCAGCAGCAAGCCGAGCAGGGGGCTGCGGAGCTGGCTCAGCAGCAGCGAGACGAGCGTCCTGCCCGAGCGGGACAGCTCGTTCGCTCCCATCTGCTCGAGGCGCGCCGCCGCCTCCACCACCGTCAGCCCGTCAGCGCCGCCGCCAACCTCGGCGAGCACAGCGTCCGGCTCGAGCGCCGCCAGCCGATCGAGCGACGATGCCGGCCGACGCGCCCGCCCTGCCCCCGGCCGTCGACGCACCGAGAGCCTCCTCCTCTTCTTGCCCGTCGCCACCGGCAGACGGTCGCCCATTCCTCAGACTCGCACATCAGTGCAGATGCGGAAGGCGCTTGCGGCTGGCGTATCGCCGCTACAAGTCACGCCCATCACGATCCGGCGTCGCGATGCCGGGATGTCTTCGTAGACTCGCGAAACGGGTGCCGCGGAGAGCTCTACTCCGTGCGCCGCCGGAGTGTGGCGGCGCCGAGAGCGAGCGCCAGCAGCGTGGCCATGATGACGATGCCGACGTCGAGCGCTCCGACGTGGCCGAGGGGGCCGCGGCGGGTCACCCGATCCAGCGCGTCATAGGCGTAGGTGAGCGGGAGGAAGTATCCGGCGAACTCGAGCGGGCGAGCCATGTCGGCACGCGGCACGAACAGCCCGCACAGGAGCAGCTGCGGAAAGACGAACGCGGGCATGAACTGCACCGCCTGAAACTCCGTGCGGGCGAATGCGCTCAGAAACAGACCGAGCGACATGCCGAGTACCGCGTTCCCGACAGCGAGGAGCCCCACAACGAGGGGCGATCCCTCCACGTGGAGGTCGAGTGGCCAGAGGGCAACGAACGAGACAGCCGCAGCCTGGATTGCGGCGACGACAGCGAACGCGGCTCCGTAGCCGAGGAGGAGGTCGAACTTGGCAAGCGGAAGCGTCATCAGGCGCTCGAGCGTTCCCGTCGTGCGCTCGCGCAGCATCGTGATCGACGTCACCAGAAACATGGCGATGAAGGGGAAGAGACCGAGCAGCGGTCCACCGATCCGGTCGAAGACGAACGAGCGGTCGACGAACATGTACTTCAGCAGCGTGACGAGCACGCAGGGCACGAGCAGCAGCAACGCAACGGTGCGCAGGTCGCGACGGAGCTGAGCGACCACGCGGAACGCCGTTGCGGCAGCAGCTTGGAGGTTCACTCGCTGCCCTCGATCAGCCGCAGGAATGCTTCATCGAGATCGTCCGTGCCTGTCCGCTGCCGAATCTCGGCGACCGTCCCCGACGCGAGCAGCCGGCCGTCGCGCAGGAGCAGGAGGTCGTCGCAGCGCTCCGCCTCGTCCATCACGTGGCTCGAGACGAGGAGCGTCGCCCCCTCTGCGGCGAGCCGGCGGAAGGTCGTCCAGAGGTCGCGGCGAAGAACGGGATCGAGGCCGACGGTCGGCTCGTCGAGCACGAGCACCTGAGGCTGCCCCAGGAGCGCACTCGCGAGCGAGGCGCGCGCACGCTGTCCATCCGAGAGCGCGTTGACGACCCGGTCCGCGTCCTCGTCTAGCCCGACCGTTTCGATCGCCTGCTCGATCTGATCGCCCGCCGCGCCCAGGATGCGCGCGAAGTAGCGGAGGTTCTCCCTAACGGTGAGGTCGCCGTAGACGGAGGGTGCCTGCGTCGTGTACGCAACCCGCCGTCGGAGCGGCGGCGAACCGGCCGGCTCGCCGAGCACCGTCACCTCGCCGGCTTCGAAGCGCTGGACTCCGACCATGGCGCGCATGAGAGTCGACTTGCCGCTCCCGCTCGGCCCGAGCAAACCTGTCACGACGCCACGACCGACGGCCAAGGAGATGCCGTCGAGAGCGACACGGCTGCCACGGACGACTCGCAGCCGATCGACGACGATTGCGTGCTCGCCTGGCACGGCTCTCTTTTATCGCAGGCACCGCGAGAACGCGAGGGATGTCTCAGCGTTAATCCGCAACGACGCTCGGTTCGACGAGGCAATCCTCACGAACCTCAAGGCGAGGCTCGAGGTCTGAGGCGTCGCAAAGGGAAAGCCTGCCCTTCGGCAGGCCTTCCCTTTCCCAAAAACCATGCGTCGCTGCTTTGCGAACCACTTGATTCTGGTGAAGAGACGACCGATACTCGAACGATGCGCGGCCGTTTCATAACGGCGAGTTCACTGGCGGTAGGACTCGTCGCGGTGTGGGTTCTGGCCGGCTGCGGGAGCGGCGGGAACGGCGGGGCCAACCCGAGCGACCCACAGGTCGCCATGGGTGCGCACGTCTTCGTGCAATTCGCCTGTTCGTCCTGCCACGGTGAGCAAGGAAAAGGCGGCGTATCGTCCGACGTCCCTGCGCTGAAAGGCGTGGGTACGTCGCTGACCGTCGCACAGCTCAGCTCGATCATCAACCACGGGCTCGGTGAGTCGACGAATCCGCAGAAGCCGTACATGCCCGTCTGGGGTCCGGTGATCTCGAAGAGCCAAGTTTCCGATCTTGTCGCGTACATACGCGCTGGGCTGCCGAAGGTGCTCGATGCGACTCCTGTTGCGGTTCCCCGCGATCAGGGAGCCGCCGTCGCGGGCGGCGCGCTCTACGTGCGCTACGGCTGCATCAACTGCCACGGCCCGAGCGGTCTCGGCGGTGTACCCAATCCCCAGGCCGCGGACAAGACAATCCCGCCGCTCTCCGGGCAGGACTTCCGCAAGGAGTTCAACACCGACGCAATAATCATCGGCTTCATTCGCAGCGGCAGCGTGATCGGCAAGCCTCCGATCGCGAGCATGCCGCACTGGGGCGGGATCATCCCCAACCAGGACCTCGCTGCACTCGTTGCCTACTTGAAGACGCTGCAGTAGAGCTCCTGCAGTAGAGCTCCGAATCCTTAGACCAGAGCGGGACTCGCTGCCTCGGCGACCGCCGCGGCGACGAGAGGCGCGACGTCGCGGTTGAAGACGCTCGGCACGATGTAGTCCGGACTGAGGTCGCCGGGGGAAATTGCGCCGGCGATCGCCTCTGCCGCCGCGAGCTTCATGCCTTCGGTGATGTCCGTGGCCCGTGCGTCGAGCGCACCGCGGAAGATGCCCGGGAAGGCAAGGACGTTGTTGATCTGGTTCGGGTAGTCGGAGCGGCCTGTGGCGATCACGGTCGCGAGGCCCTCGATTTCCTCGGGGAGGATCTCCGGAGTCGGATTGGCCATGGCGAAGACGACCGCGCCGTCGGCCATCGCGCGGATGCCGGCTACGGAAACCGCGCCGGGCGCTGACAAGCCGACGTACACATCGGCGCCCGCGAGGACGTCGTCCGCGCTCCCGCGCTCGAGTCCCGGATTCGTCAGCTCGGCGTACGCGCTCTTCAGATCGGACAGCGCGGGGTCACCACGCCAGAGAGCCCCGTGGCGGTCGACGCCGATGACGTTCTTCACCCCGGCCGTGAGCAAGATCTTCGTGGTCGCCACACCCGCGGCACCGACGCCTGTGATCACGACCTTGACGTCTTCCGGATGCTTGCCGACCACGCGCAGAGCATTCAGGAACGACGCCAGCACGACGACGGCCGTTCCGTGCTGGTCATCGTGGAAGACCGGGATGTCGAGCGCCTCGCGCAGGCGCTCTTCGATCGCAAAGCAGCGCGGGGCCGAGATGTCTTCGAGGTTGATCCCGCCGAAGACCGGAGCGATGGCGCGGACGGCGGCCACGATCTCGTCCTCGTCCTTCGTTGCGAGGCAGATCGGCCACGCGTCCACGCCGCCGAACTCCTTGAAGAGGAGCGCTTTGCCCTCCATCACCGGCAGCGCCGCCTCCGGGCCGATGTCGCCGAGGCCGAGCACGGCCGTCCCGTCCGTGACGACCGCCACGGTGTTCTTCTTGATCGTCAGGTTCCAGACGAGCTGCGGGTCCTCCGCGATCGCCATCGACACGCGCGCGACCCCGGGCGTGTACGCCATCGAGAGATCGTCGCGCGTCTTCAGCGGCGTCTTCGGCATGACCTCGATCTTGCCGCCCAGATGCATTAGGAATGTGCGATCGGACACGTGGTCGACCTCGACTCCGGGCACGGCCCGGGCTGCGGCGACGATGCGCTCGATGTGCTCGGCGTCGCCGGCGAAAACCGTTACGTCACGCACCTTCTTGCCGCGCTCGACGCGAACGAGGTCGATCGCACCCAGGAGGCCGCCGGCGTCGGCGATCGCCCGCGCCAGGTCGGCCAACGCACCCGGTCGGTCGTCCAGGTGAGCGCGGAGCGTCGCGCTGAACGAGGCCGACGGATGCGTCGCGCCGTTTCCTCGACTACCCATCGAACACCGGCCACGCCGGCCGCTCGAGGAGCGGCAGGTACAGCTGCTCTTCCTTCCAGAAATGCACTGAGATGAGAGCGTAAAGGCCGTACAGGAGCTCCTGCAAACGATCCACATCCGTGTCCTCGGTTGCGCCGAGTTCGATCACGCGCGCGCGGATCGCGATGTGATCGTGCGTCATCGGGCCGGTCGATTCGGGATTCCCCAAGAACTGGCCAACGGCCGGATAAAGCCACTGCTCTTCCTCTTCCGCGTAGGGAAGCAGCGTTCCGCGGAGGAAGTCGAGAATGCGGCCCACGATCGCGTGCCGCTCTTCGGGCGAAACGGCCGGAAGCTCTCGGGCCGCGAGCCTGATCTGCTCGACGTCTTCGCGAAGCTTTGCGTGGTTCTCGCGCACGGTGTCTGTCTCATGCGTAGTCATCGTGCCTCCTTCTGTCCCGCTCAGGGTTGCGCGGCGCCGCCAGTCGCGCATCGGGGACAAGCCGCAAACACCCTGCGGGCGACTGCCGATCCGCCCGGACGCGCCCATTCCACGGACTCGGGATCAGTGATTGCCCCGATGGCGCGCGCGCGGGCACGCGGCAGGCTCTCGATGAAACCCGAGCACAAGGCTGGAAGGAGGCCCACATGATCACAGAGGTCATCCGAGAGCTCGACCGCCGGGGGCTCGACTACAAGCTGCTCCCGCACCCGCGGACACAGACGGCTCGAGCGGAGGCGAAGGCCGTCGGCATCGCCGCCGGGGAAGTGGCCAAGACAATCGTGCTGACGACCGACGGCGGTTACGTGCGCGCCGTGGTGCCCGCGTCCGAGCGGCTTGACCTAGGGAAGACACGCGACCTGCTCGACGACCGGCACTCGCGGCTGGCCACGGAGGAGGAGCTCGGAGCGGCGTACCCCGCGTTCGAGCTCGGTGCCGTTCCTCCCTTCGGCGGGCCGTCCGGAGACCGGGTCATTGTCGATCTCGGGCTCGCTAAGCTCGACGAAGTCGTGCTCGAAGCGGGCTCGCACGATCAGTCGGTCAAGATCCGCACTAGTGACCTCTTGACGCTCTCGGGCGCAGAGGTCGCAGACATCTCGGCCTGATCACCAGGCCGGAGGCCGAGCGCGGCGGCGGCGTCGAGATAGGCGTCGCCGCCTCGCAGCGAGTAGCGGCCGTCGAAGTCGACGGCCCCGTTGAGCTCGAGCACGACGTAACCACCTTCCGGGAGCGGCAGCAGGTCGACTCCGGCGAGGTCCATCCCGATCGCTGCGACGGCGCGGACCGCGAGCGCGACCGCGGCACGATCCGGATCCGCGTCGGCGAGGCTCCCGCCGAGCGACACGTTCGTGCGCCACTCGCCCGGCGCGGCGTTGCGTCTGGCGGCGCCGACGACCTGACCGCCCGCGACGATGAGCCGCAGGTCGTACGTGGCCCGCGAGACGAGCTCCTGCACGAGAGCGCCGTGCTCGAGGAACCACGGCTTGAAACGCACGACTTCGA
Source organism: Gaiellaceae bacterium (assembly GCA_041493175.1). GTDB lineage: Bacteria > Actinomycetota > Thermoleophilia > Gaiellales > Gaiellaceae > 3-1-20CM-4-69-9. The sequence goes on from JBGPYI010000112.1 coordinate 7,099, forward strand.
GGCACCTCCTGAGTTCCCGCTCGCTCTCGCAGAGGAAGACGTCACGCCCCCAGCTGCCGAAACGCGGCTTCACCACGACCGGAGGCACGAGGAAGACAGCAGTTTCCGG
>JBGPYI010000139.1:0-6267 GCA_041493175.1 Gaiellaceae bacterium
CGGAGGTGGCACGCGCGGCGCAGGCGGCGGGCGCCGACGGTCTCTCGCTCGTAAACACGATCCGCGGGCTGAAGCTCGACAGCCGCACGCTCCGTCCCGCCCTAGGCCCCGGGCAGGGAGGCCTCTCGGGGCCGGCACTGAAGCCGATCGCCCTCGCGGCCGTGGCGACGTGTTACCGGGCGACGCAGATGCCTATCGTCGGAATGGGCGGCGTGCAGACAGGTCTCGACGCACTCGAGCTCATCGCCGCGGGGGCTCGACACGTGGCGCTCGGCACGGTGCTCTTCGCAGATCCGGACGCACCCGCGCGCGTGCGCGCGGAACTGCACGCCGCAGCCGCCGAGCGTGGATGGAACGCATACGAAGATGCATATGCAGTCGCTCATGAAGAGACGTTGTCCGCCGGGACAACTCTCGACGAAAGGTCGAGCGTCTAAGCTTCAAAACGCCTGCTCAGACCCGCAAACATACTCGCTTGACCGTTGCAGGTCGCTTGTTAGACTCCGGCGCTCATGGTGTCGCCCAAGACCCAGGCCGAGGCACCGATTCGTTCGCTCGATCAACGCATGGAGGCGCTGAAACGGGCGAATGACATCCGTGTCAGACGAGCAAGGCTGAAGAAGGATCTCAAGGACGGGCGCGTCCAGATCGAGCAGATCCTCAGCAACCCTCCGGAGTACGTGTCGACGGCGAAGGTGTTCGACATGCTGATGGCCGTCCCGAAGTTCGGGCGGGTGAAGGCGGCACGCTTCCTGAACATGTGCCGGATCAGTCAGTCGAAGACGGTGGGAGGCCTCTCCGACCGGCAGCGGTCTGAGCTGATTGGGCTCTTCCACCGTTAGGTACCGCTTGCGGCGCCGCCCCTCAGAACGCGCGGGCATCGCCGGTGCGTTCCTCTGAAATGACCAATCGAACCGGGCGAAGCAACCACTATGGAGAGGTGGCGAAGCCGCTGGTTCTCGTCGTTACCGGCACGTCGGGCGCCGGCAAAGGCACGCTCGAGAAGGTCCTGCTCGAGCGGCTGCCCGAGGTCGAGCTGGCAGTTTCCGCGACCACCCGCGAGCAACGGCCGGGTGAGCAGAACGGCCGCGAGTACTGGTTCATCACGCCCGAGAAGTTCGAGCGGCTCGTGGACGACGGCGAGTTCCTCGAGTACGTCGACCTTCCGTGGGGCGCGCGGTCGGGCACCCTTCGCTCCGAGATCGACCGCATCCGGGTGCACGGCAAGGTGCCGCTGCTCGACCTCGAAACAGACGGTGCGTTGCGCGTGCAGGAGACGATTCCGCGGGCGGTCACGATCTTCGTCGACGCCCCGACGTTTGAGGAGCTCGAACGGCGTCTGCGCGAGCGGGCGACCGAGAGCTCCGGCGAGATCCAGGTTCGACTCGACCTCGCTCGCAAGCAACAAGCCCTGAAAGACCAGTTCGACTACATGATCGTCAACGACGATGTCGAGCGGGCTGCGCAGGAGCTGACTGAGATCGTCCGCCGGGAACTCCAGACCGCAGGTACCATGAGCCGTCCATGATCCATCCTCGCATCGATGAGCTCCTCGAAAACGTCGACTCGCGCTATGCGCTTGTCATCGTCGCCGCCAAGAGGGCCCGGCAGATCAACGACTACCACCACCAGCTCGGTGAGGGAATCGGTTTCGACCAGGCTCCGCCGCCCCTGGTGGAATCGCGCTCGAAGAACTACTTGACCATGGCCCTCGAGGAAGTCGCCGAGGGCAAGCTCAAGTACAAGTACCCGAAGTAGGGTCGTCGAGAGCCGAGTCGTCCGCCCGTCCTTTAAGGGCGTCGACAAGCGACGCCCAGACCGCCTCCGGTCGCCTCCTCTGCTGAAAGGGCAGAATTCCGGCATGGCTCGGGTGCTCGTCGGCGTCACCGGTGGGATCGCCGCCTACAAGGCTTGCGATCTGGTTCGCCTGTTCGTGAAGGGCGGACACGAGGTCGTCCCCCTGGTCACTCCCGGAGCGGAGCGCTTCGTCAGGGCGGAGACCTTCTTCGCCCTGGCCCGGCAGTCACCGTCCGCAGACCTTTACGTTCATCTCACGAGGGCCGACCTGTTGGTCGTCGCGCCGCTCACCGCGAATACGCTCGCCAAGCTGGCACACGGGCTTGCGGACAATCTCGTCGCCGAGGCGGCGCTCGCGCACCGCGGCCCGGTTCTGCTCGCGCCGGCGATGAATCCGCGCATGTGGGCGAGCCCGGTTACCCAGGCGAACGTCGAAGCCGTCCGGTCGCGCGGCGCAGTGCTCGTCGGCCCTGACGAAGGCGAGACGGCCGAGGGCGAATGGGGGGTGGGCCGGATGGCGACGCCGGAGGAGATCTTCCGCCGCAGCCGCGAGCTGCTGGGCGAGACCGATTCGCTCGCCGGCCGCCGCGTGCTCGTCAGCGCAGGTGGGACCCGTGAGCCGCTCGACGCGGTCCGCTTCCTCGGGAACCGCTCCTCCGGGCGGATGGGCGTGGCGCTCGCCGAGGAAGCACGGAGGCGCGGCGCCGAGGTGACGCTGCTAGCGGCGAATCTCGCAGTTCCACCGCCGCGCGGCATCGAGGTGGTCGAGACTCCGACAGCCGCGGCGATGTTGGACGAAGCCCTGGCGCGCGGTGATGCAGATGTGGTCCTGATGGCCGCGGCGGTCGCCGACTACCGGCCGGCGGAATCCGCTGCCGAGAAACGTCCGAAGGACGAGCGGGCCTGGCAGGTGACCCTCGAGCCGACCGCCGACGTCTTGCGCACCCTCGGCGAGCGGCGAACCAACGGCCAGGTGCTGATCGGCTTCGCCGCCGACCGCGGAGATCGCGGCCTCGCGCGCGCGCGCGAGAAACTTGAGCAGAAGCGCGTCGACCTCATGGTCTTCAACGACGTCTCGCGCAGCGACATCGGCTTCGACGCCTTGGACAACGAGGTCGTCCTCATCACTGTCGCGGGGGAGCGCCGAGTGGAAAAGGGCCCGAAAGACCAGATCGCGGCGGCGATCGTAGATGCAGTTGAGGAACTGTTGCGTGAGCGAGCCCGGTAGCCAGCGAGTCGAGAGCGTCTCCGCGGCCGAGACGATCCGCGCGATCGTCGACAACCTCGGGCGGGTTGTGCACGCGCCCGACGAGACGCTGCGCATGTGCGTCCTCTGCCTCGTCGGCGAGGGCCATCTGATCCTGGAGGACTTTCCCGGAGTGGGGAAGACGATGCTCGCCAAGGCGCTTGCGCGCTCGCTGGACGTGTCGTTCTCGCGCATGCAGTTCACGCCGGACCTGCTGCCGTCGGATGTCACCGGCGTCAATGTCTTCAACCAGCGCTCGAACGAGTTCGAGTTCAGGCCGGGGCCCGTATTCGCAAACCTGCTGCTCGTCGACGAGATCAATCGTGCGTCGCCGAAGACGCAGGCAGCGCTGCTGGAGTGCATGCAGGAGCAGCAGGTGACAACGGACGGTGTCACGAACCAGCTCGCCCGGCCGTTCATGGTGATGGCGACCCAGAACCCGATCGAGTACGAGGGGACGTATCCGCTGCCGGAGGCGCAGCTCGACCGGTTCACGATGCGCATCGCCATCGGCTACCCGCCGCTGTCCGAGGAGGCGAAGATGCTCACAGAGCAGACGGCGGACCCGCCGCTCGACGCGCTCGAGCCTGTGGCCAATGCAGCGGATGCGATCGCGCTCGCCGACGAGGCGAAGGCGATCTTCGTCGAGGAGAGCCTCAATCGCTACGTGGTGGCGCTCCTGCGAGCGACCCGTGGCGATTCGCGGCTCTACCTGGGCGCGAGCCCTCGCGCGGGCATTGCGATCCTGAGAGTTGCGAAAGCGCGTGCGCTCGCCGACAGCCGGAGCTACCTCGAGCCCGACGACATCAAGGCGGTGGCGGTCGCCGTGCTCGCCCACCGGCTGATCCTGGCCCCGGAGGCCCGCTCGACGGGACTCACCGGCGAGCAGATCGTCCAGGAGACACTCGAAAAAACACCCGTACCGGTCTAGTGGCTCTACCGAACCACTGATGCTCACTCGGCGCGGTCGTGTCATCTTCGCGCTGGGCTTCGGGATCTACGTCGCCGCCTGGGCCTTCGGCTCCAAGCCTCTTTACCCCGTCGCGACCGGCCTACTCCTGGTCGTCGGCGTGGCCTGGGTCTGGGTGCGTCTTTCGGACCGGCCGTTCCGGGTCAAACGTGGGTGGGGCGAGCGCGAGCACGTCGAGGGCGACGACGTGCCCATCGTGGCCGAGCTCGATCCGACCGGCAACGTCCTGCCCGCGTCCGTGACGCTGAGCGAACGGGTCGGCCGACTTGGGGAGCAGCGGCATGTGCTGAGGCGAAACGGGCGGCGGCTGAGCGCCCGCTACGTCCTGGAGAAGGTCCCGCGCGGACGTTACGCATTCGAGGACGTGCGCGCCGAGCTCGCCGATCCGTTCGCGCTCGAGCGCGCGATCGTGCACTTGCCCGCGCCGGGCGCGCTGCTCGTGTATCCGCGACTCGTGCGCCTCGCAACGCTCTTCACGGAGTCCGGAACCCGCTCACATGACGGCCGGCGTCTGCTGCTGCGCCGGCACAGCGGCTTTGAGCTGCACAGCGTGCGCGAGTACGAGCAGGGTGAATCTTTGCGCCGCGTGCACTGGCCTTCGACGGCGCGCCGTCGTCAGCTGATGGTCAAGGAGCTCGAGGACTCGCCGCGTGACGAGATCGCGGTCCTACTCGACGCCGACGCCAACGCTGTGGTTGGGGAGAGCTTCGACGTGCAGGTGCGAGCAGCAGGGTCGATCCTCGACGCGTACGTGCGGCGCGGGCGCAGAGGAGTGCTGGTGCTCAACTCCGAGCAGCGTGAGGTTCAGCACGTGCATTCGCCCGCGGCGGACTGGCGTCGCGCGCTCGAACTGCTCGCGGCCGTTCAGGCAACCGGGGACACTCCGGTCGCGCGGCTGCTCGCGGAGGAGGACAGTCCCGCTGCGCGGGCGCTCGAGCTGGTGGTCGTGACGGCGAGGCTCGAGCCCGGGCTCGTCGACCGGCTGATCCAGCGCGCGCTCTCGCGACGCAAGGTGTCGGTCGTCTTCGTCGATCCCGCGAGTTTCAACGGCACGGCACGCCGCGCCGAGCCGGCTCTGCTGCGCCTGCAGGCCGCAGGCATCGCCGTCGCCGTGGTCCGCGCAGGCGACGACCTCCAGGCCTGCCTGTCCGGCGAGCCCGCGACGGAGAGCGCGCGTGCTTAAGACGTCCTTGCTTTCGAGCCTGGCGGCGCTCGTGATCGCGGTCGACTGGCTCCGGTTCGAGGAGCCGCGGTCGGGGGGAGGCCGCCTGTTTGTCCTCGCCTTCCTAGCTATCGCGCCGGTGCTCCTGCGCCCGCTCCGGCTCCGGCTGGCGGCGATCGCGATGTCGGCGCTGCTCGCCGTCTGGGTTGCCTTCTCCCTCTCGCCGTTGGCGGTCTGGCCCGGCGGAGAAGGTTTCTTCGGACCCCTCGGCTCCGGGTTTTCGCGCGGCTTCCTCGACTTCTACGACTATCGCCTGCCGATCGACCCGGCGGTGCATCCGCAGATGCACGCCGTCATCCTGATCGCGATCTTCGGCTTCACTCTTGCCGTTGCGCTCGCCGTCGCCGGACGCAGGGCGCTCCTCGCCGTCGTGCTCTTCTTCCTAGCCGCGGGCTGGCCCGCGACGCTGCTTTCCGGCGGCAACGAGCTCGGCCGCGGGCTCGCCATCCTCGCGGTCGCGCTCGCGCTGCTCGCCGGCATGACCGAACGGCCGAGCCGGCTGGCGCTGATCGCGGCAGGCGCGGTGCTCGGCGGCGCACTGGCGCTCTCGAGCTCGCCGGCCGTCGCGAAGAGCGCGTTCCTGGACTGGCAGCACTGGGACTTCTACACGCGTCCACAAAACGCGGTGAGCGTCCGGTACGTCTGGGATGCGCGTTACGACGGCGTGCGCTTCCCGAGGAAGAAGACGACGGTGCTCACGATCCGTGCGCCGCACCGGTCGTACTACTGGCGTGCGACGGTGCTCGACCGATTCGACGGCACGCGTTGGCTGGAAGACGTGTGGCCCGAGTCTGCGCGGCAGCGCCGCGAGCTGACGCCCGCGCCGGCGCGGAAGCGCTCGAACCTCCTCCGTCAGGAGGTCACGGTTGCCGCGCTCGAGGACAACCATATGATCGGAGCAAGCATCCCGATCTCGAATGACCTGGGTCACGCCGCGGCCTACGAGGGGCAGGGCGTCACCCGCGTGATCGGCGGCCTGCACCGGAACCAGCGCTACGCCGTCTGGAGCTACGCGCCACGACCGACGCCGGA
>JBGPYI010000200.1:0-3807 GCA_041493175.1 Gaiellaceae bacterium
CTCGAGCGCGAAGAACGGGTTCCCGGACGAAGCCTGCTCGATTCGAACGAGGGCCGGGCGAGCAAACCTCGCCCCGAGTTCGGCTCTGAGGATGTCGTGGATCGCGGCAAGATTGAGCGGTCCGAGGCGAACGCGGCGCGCACCTTCGAGCGTCCGCGCCGAAGTGCTGCCTTCGAGGCGGATCGCGGCGACGAACCTGACGGGTTCCGCCCCGAGCCTGCGCCGCGCGAACTCGAGCACGCGCCACGAAGGCGTGTCGAGCCATTGAACGTCATCGACCGCGACGACGACTGGAAAAGCGGCTGAGAGCGCGCGCAGCACCGAGAGAAACGCGGTCGAGACGGCCCTCTGACCGGGAGCGGGGCCCTCTGCGTCGGCGCGGAGGAGCGCGACGTCGAGCGCGCGCCGCTGAGGCGCCGGCAGCTCGTCGTAGACCTCCTCTCCCACGCCACCCAGCAGGTCGGCGAGGCCGACGAAGGTGAGGCGAGCCTCCGACGGCCCAGGGCGACTCGAGAGCACGAGGAGACCTCGCGCGCCAGCCTCCCGCAAAGCCGCCTGCCAGAGGGTGGTCTTGCCGATTCCGGGCTCACCCTCGATGATGAGGGCTGCTGTTCCGCGGCTCGTCGCGTCGAGGAACTCGTCGACCGCGGCAAGCTCAGCGTCTCGCCCGACGACGGTAGCAGCCGTCGTTGCCTTCACGTGACTAAGGCTAGGACGCTTCGCGGTACTTTCCTAGTGGAGGAAGGCTTCGGGACCGAACCCACCGCACCGATCGGCCGCCCGCTTCCTTCCGCCAGCGTGGGGTCGTTGCCGCTCAAGATGCGCTTACCGTGTGCTTACGGGCTCGCCTCGGTAGGCGGTATTTCGTGGCACCTGCGTGCAGCGTCGAAAGCGCCACCTTGCAGCGGTTTTCAACTCGCCGCATTTGGTCGCAGCCGCCCAGAATGGACTCATAATCCGTTGGTCCCTGGTTCGAATCCAGGCGGGCCCATCTCGAAACGGCGACGGCCGAAGCTGGTCGCTAGGCTTGGCCGACCTCGGACTGCGAGACGACGCTGGCCGCGTCCGCTCGACACCCACTGGGCACGCGACCTCCCGAACACCTCCAAGACCGCCGCCGGCGTAGCGCGGAGCAGCGGCGCAACAGGCGGCGGCGCCGGACGGTGGGGATTGCGGCCGCGATTGCAGCTGTTGCCGTCGCCGTTACGGCGGGCCTCCTCTTCTTCCCCGCGAAACACGTGCCGGCGCCGCAAAAGGGCGCCAAGCGCCAGGCAGACTCGGTGACGCTCGCCCCGCCTGGCCCGATCCCGGGCTACCTGCTGATCGCCGATCGTGGGAATAGCCGGATGCTGCTCGTCGACTCGACGAAACGCATCTGGTGGCGTTACCCACAGCCAGGCGTCACGCCCTCGATGTCGTTCCGGTTCGACGACGACACGTTTTTCGGGCCGCGCGCCGACCGGATCATCTCCAACCAGGAAGACCAGCACACGATCCAAGTCATCTCGTTCCCGGGCGGGCGCGTGCTCTGGCGCTACGGGCGCGTCGACATCCCGAGCTCGCGTCCCGGCTACCTGCATACGCCAGACGACGCGTATCTGCTGCCCAACGGAATCGTGAGCGTTGCAGATTCGTACAACTGCCGCGTGCTGTTCATCTCGCCGGCCCACCGGATCGTGCGCCAGTACGGGACGACGGGTGTTTGTCGTCACGATCCGCCGCGGACGCTCGGCCCGATCAACGGCGCGACGCCGCTTCCGGACGGCGGGACGCTCGTCAGCGAGGTCAACGGCCCGTGGGTCGACGACATCGGTCCGAATGGACGGCTGCGCTGGGCCGTGCATGCACCGGTGTCGTATCCATCCGACCCGCAGCTGCTGGCACCGAACCGCATCCTGATCGCCGATTACGCCCGACCAGGACATGCGTTGATCATGACCCGAACGGGACGCGTGCTCTGGCGCTACGGGCCGTCAGCGGGGCCGGGAGAGCTCGACCATCCGTCGCTCGCAACGCGCATCGCGCCGGGACTGATTGCCGTCAACGACGACTATCGGCACCGTGTCGTCCTGATCAGCATGCGGACGAAACGGATCGTCTGGCAGTACGGGCACACCGATGTGGCCGGCCGCCGCCCGGGCTACCTCAACACGCCGGACGGGCTCGATCTGCTGCGCGCGGCTGCCGCGCAGAGACGACCTGCCGTCCGCTCGCTGCTTTCGGCCAAGCGACCGTCCGTTCACGTTGCAGTCCCCCCAGTGTCGGAGCGACGGACGATCACGGTTCGCTCGTTGCCGTACCAGTTGGCCGCGCCGGTACAGCGGGAGATCGCGGTCGCGGCAGCCGGTCGCGTTCTGATCGCCGGAGGCCTAGATGCGGCCGGCCGTTCGACGAACGGCGTCTTCCGGCTCGAATTGTCTTCGGGGCGGCTCACCTCGCTCGGGTCGGTGCCGCAAGCGTTCCACGACGCTGCGGGGGCGCTGCTCGGTCAGCGCCTGTTCGTCTTCGGCGGCGGCGCGGCGCAGAGCAGCGCGAGCGTGCAGCAATTCGACCTTCGCACGAGGCGTGGCACGATCGCCTCGCAACTGCCGCGCGCATTGTCGGACCTGTCCTCGGCGACGTTGGCGAACACCGTGTACCTCGTCGGTGGCTACGACGGTCGGATCCCGCGGCGGGAGATCTACCGCACGACCGACGGTCGGCATTTCACCCTTGCCGGGCGCCTGCCGGTCGGTCTGCGCTATGCGGCGGTCGCGGCCGTCGGCACGTCGCTGGTCGTCGCAGGTGGCGTGTCTTCGTCCGGCGCCACCGCATCCATCTACCTGTTCGATCCTGCCGCCGGCCGACCGCGCCTGCTCGGCCGGCTGCCCCGAGCCGTGGGACACGCAAGCGCCGTCACGCTCGGCAGTACCGTCTACATCATCGGCGGCGTGGACGCGCGCGGCCGAACCGTGGGAGGCGTGACGGCGATCGACGTCGGCAAGGGAACGATCAGGCCTGTCGCGGCCCTGGCGCGCGTCTCGGACGCTGCGGCTCTCGCGTTGGGCGACCGCGGGCTGATCATCGGCGGGGCCGCGAACGGCAGGGCAGTCGCGACGGTCCGCGAGCTGCGCTAGGCCCTCGCGTGCCGACGTGTCGGCACGTAGATGAACACCGCACCGTCGGGTCTGACGTCCCGTCGTACGTCGAAGACGAACGGGTCGAATTCGCCCATCCCTGGGCTGTTGTACTCGCTGACGTCGATCCCGCCGTCGCGCTCGACGCCCGTCACGTAGGCGATGTGCCCGAACGGCGGGGAGAGCTTCGGCCAGACCGCGACCGCCCGCACGCGCGGCCGCGTTCCGACCGGCACGTGCGAGAGCCGCGCCACGTGCGGCCAGTTCCACGCGTCCATCGCACCGCGGATGAACCAGTCCGTCCGCTGGCCGTTCGCGCGGAGCGTCCACGCGACGTACGAAGTGCAATTGCACATGTACATGCCCCAACGGTCGACCACGTCGCCGTAGCCCGCTGCCGGACAGCGCGACGCATAGGGGTAGCCGTAGACGATGACCGCGCCGGATGACCTGCCGAGGGCCGGTGCCGCCCCCGCCACGGTCACCGCAAGGAGCGCGAGGAGCAACGGTCTCATGGTCCTCGACACGGCGGAAGTATCGCTGCCCTCTTCCGCGCGGGTTGCTCAAGGAGAACTCCTCGCGGAAGGCCTCTGCGCGGGCGTCCCTGGGCACGCGGCGTAGCCGCTCGAGGAGCAAACCCCCGGTTCGGTCCTGGGGCCGCGCTACAGTCCGCGCGCGATGCGCCTCGCTC
>JBGPYI010000005.1:0-24550 GCA_041493175.1 Gaiellaceae bacterium
ACACGCAGGTTGCCGTCGAGCCCGCGCAGCCAGGGCATCGGCAACAGCACCTGGATCACGGTGCCGATCACGATCGAGACCGCGTACACGTACAGCTTCCCGTCCATCGTGTGGGCGCGCGGCACGCCGATGACGAGACCGACGAAGATCGCGATGTTCCAAAAGACCGGGCTCAGTGCCGGCACCGAGAAGCGCTCGTAGCTGTTCAGGATCCCGACGACGATTCCGGAGACTCCGAGCAGCGCGACGATCGGGAAGAGCACGCGCGAGAGCCCAATCGCGAGCTGCCTGTCGCCGCCTGGATCGCCGAACAGCCCGATGATCCACGGGGCGGTCACGATGAACAGCGCCGTCAGCGCGGAGAGTGCGAGGAGCACGAGCCAGAAGAGGCTCGACGCGACTCGCCAGGCACGCTGCTTGTCCCCTTTCTCTTGCAGCTCGGTGAAGACGGGGACGAAGGCCGACGAGAGAGCCGCGTCGGCGACCAGGGCACGGACAAGGTTTGGCACCTGGAACGCGACGGTGAAGGCGTTGATCTTCCCGGCGGCGCCGAAGTAGTAGGCCGCGACGACCTCACGGACGAGCCCGAGAATCCGGGAAAGCCCGGTGGCGAGCGAGAAGATCGCCGTCGACCTTGCGAGCCGGCGGCCCGATTTCTCGTCCACGCGCCGAGTATAGGGAGGGGAGTGAACGGCGCAGCCTTGCGGCCTGGGGGTGCGGACGGGCTTTGGTACCATCCCCGCGCCCGCGGATTGCGGGCCTTTTAACTCGATGCCGAACATCCAGCAACAGAAGAAGCGCGTTCGCACGGCCGCCAAGCAGCGGCTGGAGAACCTGCGCTACAAGTCGACCGCGAAGACCCTGGCCAAGCGGCTCGAAGCGGCCGTGCAGGCCGGGGACAGAAACCGGGTGGAGACCGAGCACCGCGAGCTCGTCCGCTGGCTCGACCGGGCGGCGGCCCGCGGCGCGCTGCACCGCAACACGGCGGCACGCCGCAAGGCGCAGGCCGCGCGCCTCGTTTCCTCGGGTAAGAGCTAGTAAGGGTCCTAGCTCGCTGCGGCGGCGACGGCCTCGCGCGGCCGCGTGATGTCGATCAGCGCGCGCTCGAGCTCGAGATCGACCGCAAGGCGCGATCCACCCTTGACCGCATGGTCGAGCGCGGCCAGGCGGACGACCGCTTCGCGAAGCTCGTCCGGACCGTAGTTGCGCGCCTGCGCGTAGAGCTTCTCGACGTAGAACGGGTGCCGCTTCATGCGGGCGGCCGCCTCGCGCGCGCTCAAACCCTCCTCGGCCAGGAGCTGGCAGTCCCCAACTCGGCCGACGTGGCTGACGAGGAGACCGATCCACGACGGCACCGTGCGGGACACCGGGTCTCCGGAGCGCTCGAGCAGGGTCTGGCACGCCGCCAGCGCTGCGGAGAGGTCGCGCCGGCCCCACGCATCCGTGAGGTCGTAGCCCGGCACCTCCGCACAGCCCGCGGCGAGCTCCTCGACCTCCCGGACACCGACAGCGTCACCGCCGGCCCAGGTCGCGATCTTGTCCACCTCGGACGCGAGCTCTTCCGGATCCTCGCCCACGATCTCGACGAGCAGGCGAACCGCTTCCGCATCGACGGTCACGCCGCGCTCGGCGAACTGCTTCGTCACCCACTCGGGCACCCGGCGCTTCGGGACGTCGTAGACGAGCACGTCCCCTGCCTTCGCACAGACCTTGCCGAGCGGGGAGTCCTTCTTGAGCTCGGCAGCCACGAGCGCAAGCACGGTGTCGGGAGCGGGGCTCGCCAGGTACGCGGCAACCGCCTTCACGTCCGCAACCTTCCAGCGCTCGACCTCCTCGACGACGACGAGCCGGCGGCCGCCGCCGAGCAGTCCCATCGAGTTGCACGCGGCAACCGCATCCTCCCCACCGGACTCGTCCGCGGACAGGAGCTCGACGCCCTCCTCACCGATGCGGTCGCGCAGCCGGCGGAGCGCGCGCTGGATCTTCGGACGGTCACCGCCGGTGATCAGGTAGACGGGCTTCAGCTCTGTCGCCATCGCGAAGAACAAGCATAGGCGGCTGCGAGGAAGGCGCCCGCGAACAGCACGAGGAGAGCGCGCGTCGACCTGATCTGTGCGATCGGCAGGCCGCCCACGAGCCGTGCAACGGCGACGAGGTAGGCCGCACACCACCCGTTCAGCCACGCGAGCGCGGTGGCGGCGCCCGAAGAGAACGGGGCGAGCGCGGCCGCGCCGAGCGCGAGCCCGAGGAGCGGCGCGACAACCGGGGCAGCGAGCGCGTTCGCGGCGACGGTCAGGAGCTGAACCGAGTGGAACTGGAGCCAGGCGATCGGTGCCGTCACCAGCCCGCAGGCCGCCGAGATCGCCACGACGAGCCGGAGCGACCGACCGAGCGGGTAGCCCTCGAGGAAGCGTTCGAAGCGCGGAACGAGCAGGAAGATCGCGAGCACCGCAGCGAACGAGAACTGGAAGCCGGCATCCAGGAGCGTGTACGGGTTCCACGCGAGCAGAACGATCGCGCCGACGAGCAAGAGCTGCCAGCGATCCGCCGCGCGAGCGGTGAGCCAGGCGAGGGAGCCGAGGGCACCTGCGACGCCCGCTCGAATCACGGAGGGTTGGGCGCCAACCGCCAGCACGTAGCCGCAGATCGCAGCCAGGGCGCCGAGTTGACCGAACAGACGCGGCACGCCGAGCAACCACGCGAGCAGCAACGCGCTGCCGGCGACGAGTGCCACGTTCTGCCCCGAGACCGCCAGGAGGTGGTAAAGCCCGGAGGCGCGGAAGCGACGCCGTAACTCCTCCGACAGCCCGCTGTCCTCACCGAGGACGACGCCCTCCAGCACGGCCGCGCGATACCCGGTCAGCCCCAGCGCAACGGAGTTCTGCAGCTGTCGTCGCAATGCGTCCGCGATGCCGCCGAGCCCGCCGCGTCGGCCGACGATCCGCCAGCGGTCGACAAGAAGGACGACATGCACTCCGTGACGCCGGAGCCACGTCCGTTCGTCGAACCCGTTCTTCGGTCCGCGAGGGGCCGTCACTCGAACGAGCGCGTCCAGGATGGCGCCTTGTGGCGGCGCTCGTCCGAGCGAAAGCTTCAGCTGCACGGGCTCGCGCAGCCTTCGCCCGGCGAACCGCGTGACGACCGCCGGTGCGCGCACGTCATACCTTCCGAGGCGTGGGGGCCCGGTGACGGTCACGCGCGCGCGAGCAGCCGTGTCGAGACGCGATGCCAAAGGGCTGCGATCGAGAGCATCGAGACGTGCACCGCCCCACCACGAGCCCGCGAGCGCGAGCGCGAAGACGAGCAGGCCGAGTCGGCAAGCTCCGCGCGAGGCAGTGGCGGCGCTGCCGAGTAGCGCCGCCACGACCAAGGCAAACGCGGTTTGGACCCGCACGAGGTTCGCGGCTGCGAGGCCCACGCAGAGCGAGCCGGCGAGCAGTTGCGACGCGGGAGCGAGCCGAAGGCGAGCGACGCTCACGGCGCCACCAGCCCGCGGAGTTGCTCCAGCCGTGCGGGGCCGATTCCGGCGATCGCATCGAGCTCGTCGACCGAGCCGAACGCGCCGTGCTGCTGCCGGTAGTCGAGGATCTTCTGCGCCGTGACCGGCCCGACGCCGGGCAGCGCATCGAGTTGCTCGAGCGTGGCGCTGTTCAGATGCACCGGGCCTGGAGCTGCAGCCCCACCGGACACGGCGGGGGAAGGATTGGCGAGCCCGCGCCGCGGCACGACGATCTGCTCGCCGTCGGCGATCCGCGCAGCGAGGTTCAGCAACTCGATCTGCGCCTTCGGCGTCGGCCCGCCCGCGCGTGTGACCGCGTCTGCGACGCGCGAACCGTCCTTCAGCCGGTAGAGCCCTGGCCGCCGGACCGCGCCGACCACGTTGACGAACAACGTGGTTGCGGAAGCGTGGCCTGCCGAGTTCGTTGCGACCCGTACAGGCGGCGGTACGGCCGGGCGCGCCGGCCGCAACAACAGCTTGCCGGCAACGATGAGGACCAACAGCGCAACCGTTCCGACCGCCAACAAGCGCCGCCGGTCGAGCGTGATCTCGGGCATCTCGCCAATCGTGGCGACGAGACCGTCACGTGTCCGTCCCGGTTCTGTCTCGAGAGCGCGCCGCTTTAGCCGACGACGATGTTCACGAGCTTGCCCGGCACGACGATCGTCTGGCGAATCTTCCCGCCGTCGAAGTGCGCCTGCACCTTCGGCGACTCTTTCGCACGCGCAACGAGCTCTTCCTCAGCCAGGTCGGCCGGAACCTGGAGGCGGTCGCGAACCTTCCCGTTCACCTGCACGACCAGTTCGAATGTGTCCTCTTCGAGCAAGGCAGGATCTGCCTCGGGCCACGCCTGCTCCCACAGGCGCTCGTGTCCCAGGCGCTCCCACAGCTCCTCCGCGACGTGGGGCGCGTACGGCTGGATCAGCGACACCGCGGTTTCGGCGGCTAACCGAGCAGCGGGATCGTCTTGGGCCTTCGCCAGCTCGTTGACGAGCTCCATCACGGCCGAGATCGGCGTGTTGAACTGCTGGCGCCGCCCGAGGTCGTCGGTGGCACGCGCGATTGTGCGATGCGCCTTGCGCGCCAGCGCGGTCTCGCCCGAAGAGGTCGGGGTCACCGGGGCGTCGGCCACCTCGTTGACCACACGCCAGAGCCGTCGGAGGAAACGCTGCGTCCCCTCGACAACCGATGGGGTCCACTCCATGTCCTGGTCGGCAGGACCGATGAACAGCAGCGACAGTCGCGTCGCATCGGCGCCGTAGCTCTCGACGAGCTCGTCGGGCGTGGCAGCGCCTCCCACCCGCTTCGAGATCTTCGCGCCGCCCTGCGTGACGAAGCCGTTGCCGAAGAAGCGCTTGAACGGCTCGCGGTGACCGATCAGCCCCAGTTCGTTCAGCACCTTCGTGAAGTAGCGCGCGTAGATCAAGTGGACGGTCGAATGGTCGACGCCGCCGGTGTAGTGGTCGACCGGCATCCAGTAGTCCGTAATCTCGCGGTCGTACGGCGCGCGGTCGTTGCGCGGATCGCAGTAGCGCAGGAAGTACCACGACGAATCGACGAAGGTGTCCATGGTCTCGACCTCGCGACGGCCCTCCTTGCCGCAGCGCGGACACGGGACGCGAACCCAGTCCTCGGCCTGCGCGAGCGGCGGAACTCCCTTGGGCTTGTAGTCCTCGATCTCGGGCAACAGCACCGGCAGGTCGTCGTCCGGCACGGGAACGATGCCGCAGTCGTCGCAGTAGACGACCGGAATCGGGCAGCCCCAGTAGCGCTGGCGCGAGAACCCCCAGTCGCGCAGGCGGTAGCTCACCGCCGGGCGTCCGCCGCCTCGCGTACCCAGCCAGTCGACGATCGCCTTCGCCCCCTCTTCGTGGGGCAGGCCGGAGAACTGCGCAGAGTCGACGAGCTTGCCGTCGTCGTCGATGACGACCTTGATCGGGAGGTCGAACCGCTCCGCGAACTCCCGGTCGCGCTCGTCGTGCGCGGGCACCGCCATGATCGCGCCCGTGCCGTAATCCATCAGGACGTAGTCGGCGATCCAGATCGGAATGCGCGCGTCGTTGACCGGGTTCGTGGCGAAGAAGCCGGTGAAGACACCGGTCTTGTCCGCCCCGGCCGCGCGCTCTTTAGCGGGCCTGGCGCCGGCCTTGCGGACGTATTCGCGGATCTCGCCGCCGTTCGGGGACTGCTCGGCCAGCCGGTCGACGAGCGGATGCTCCGGGGCGAGCACGAAGAAGGTCGCCCCGAACAGCGTGTCGGCACGCGTGGTGAACACGGGAATGTCGATGTCGAGTTCCTCGACCCTGAAGAGGATCTCCGCGCCTTCTGACCGGCCGATCCAGTTCCGCTGCATCGCCAGCACGCGCTCCGGCCACTCCAGATCCTTCATCTCGTCGAGCAGGTTGTCGGCGCACGCGGTGATGCGGAAGAACCACTGGTCGAGCTTGCGCGCCTCGACCTCGAAGCCGCAGCGCTCACAGCGTCCGTCCTTGACCTGTTCGTTCGCCAGGACGGTCTGGTCGTTGGGGCACCAGTTGACGAGCGCGGCCTTACGGTAGGCGTGGCCGGCCTCGAAAAACTTCAGGAAGAGCCATTGCGTCCAGCGGTAGTACTCGGGCTCATGCGTCGAGAACTCGCGCGACCAGTCGATCGCCCAGCCCAGACGCTTCATCTGACCGCGGATCTGCTCGATGTTGCGCTCCACGGTCGCGCGCGGATGCCCGCCCTCCTTGATCGCAGCGTTCTCCGCCGGCAGGCCGAACGAGTCGTAGCCCATCGGCCGCAGCACCTCCGAGCCCGTGCGGCGGTAGAAGTGCGCGAGAACATCGCCGAGCGTGTAGACGAGGACGTGCCCGATGTGCAGAGAGCCCGACGGGTAGGGCAGCATCTCGAGCACGTAGGACTTGCGCTCGTTGCGCGGAGCCCCCGGCTCCGGATTCGCCACCTCGAAGGCGCGGCTCTCCTCCCAGGCCCGCTGCCACTTCGCCTCGATTGTCTGCGCGTCGTACTTGTCCATGACCGTCCTCTAGAAACGAAAAAGCCTCTCGAGTGAGAGGCCGTGGGGAGCTGGCGCGGCCTTCGCCACGGTGGCTCCTTTCCCTACAGAAGCAGCTCCTTCATCTCACCCGGATCGTAGCAGCGGTACAGTCGGAGCCATGAGCGATTACACACATCTCAATCTCAAAGACGTCGAGGATCAGGCGCCGAATTTCGGCCTCGAAGAAAACCTCGAGTTCCGGATGGCCCGCGTCGCACTCGGGATGGAGAACTCCGGGCTCAGCTACCTCAAGGTCGCGCCGGGCTTCCGCATGCCGTTCGGGCACAAGCACAAGAACCAGGAAGAGGTCTACGTGCTCGTGGGCGGAGGGGCGCGGATGAAGATCGAGGACGAGGTCAAAGACCTCAAGCAGTGGGACGCGGTCCGCGTGCACAAGGACACGATGCGCTCGATGGAGGCCGGCGACGAAGGGGCCGAGTTCCTGGTCGTCGGGGCCCCGAGCACCGGCCCCGGTGACGGCGACATCGTGCAGGGATGGTGGAGCGACTAACGCGCCGAACCAGCTGATCGAGCTCTTTCCCGACACGGCGGCCGTCGAGGACGGCGAGCTCGTCGTGGGCGGCGTCCGCGCGTCGGCACTCGCAGACGAGTACGGCACGCCTCTCGTCGTCTACTGCCGGGACACCGTCCTCGCGCGTGCGCGCGCGTACGCGCGCGTGGACCCCGAGGCGCTCGTCGTGTACGGGACGAAGGCGTTTCCCAATGTCGCGCTGCTGCGGGTGCTCGCCGCCGAAGGGCTCGGGGCCGACGTCTCGACACGCGGCGAGCTGGAGTTCGCCCTGCGTGCAGGTGTGCCCGGCGACCGGATCGTCTTTCACGGCAACAACAAGTCCGACGAGGAGCTCCGCGCCGCAGCGACTGCCGGTGCGCTGGTCGTCCTCGATGCGCTCGACGAAGCCGCCCGGGCGCAGGCGGCGGGCGTCGGAAAGGTTCTGATCCGTGTCACACCCGGCATCGAGGCCGAGACGCATCGAGCGATCCGGACCGCGCACGCGGAATCGAAATTCGGGCTCGTCGCCGACGACGCTGTCGCCGCCGTGCGCGACGCGCGGTCTGCAGGGCTCGACGTCGCAGGCCTGCACGTCCATATCGGCTCACAGCTCACGCGCAGTGCCGAGAGCCTGCTTGCCGTGGAGCGGCTCGTCGACGTCGCGCTCCATTGCCGGGCCGAGCTCGATTGGATGCCGCGCGTCTTCGACCTGGGCGGCGGGCTCGCTGTCCGGCACTCGCTGGCCGAGGTGACTGTGCCGCAGCCGGAGGAGTTCGCCCGGGAGCTGCTCGTTCGCCTGCGCGAGCACTGGACAGAGCCGGCCCGCGTGATCTTCGAGCCGGGCCGGTCGCTGGTCGGAACTGCGGGATTCACGCTCTACCGGGTCGGCGTGGTCAAGCGGACGGCCGGCGTCGCCTACGCGGCGGTGGACGGAGGCATGTCAGACAACCCACGTCCGCAGCTCTACGGCTCGCGCTACGAAGCACTGCTGGCGAACCGCGCCGGCGAGCCCGCCTCCGGTATCTACCGCATTGCCGGCAAGCACTGCGAGTCCGGGGACGTCCTCATCGACAGCGTCGAGCTCCCCGCACCGCGGCGCGACGATCTCCTGGCCGTCCCGGCCACGGGCGCCTACACGCTGGCGATGGCGTCGAACTACAACGGGGTTCCGCGGCCCGCCGCGGTGCTCGTAGCGGACGGCCGCGCCGATCTGATCCGCAGGCGTGAGTCGCTGGACGACCTGCTGGCGTTCGAGCCTACGTAGCGAACCCCGGGCGGACGAGCCGAGGCGGCGCAACGAGGCGCGCGTCCTTCACCGGGGGATTCCACGGCTCGGCCAGTGGGGCCGCACCGAATGATGCAAGCCGCCGCTCTTCGGGCACGTCGCCGTAGAGCGTCGTGCGCTGCCGCGGGATGCGGCCCGCCGAACGGATCAGCTCCTCCATCGACTCCGGCGGGAACTCCTGCCCGTGCTCGGCGCCGGCCGACCGCGAGATCGACTCGTTCATCAGCGTGCCGCCGAGATCGTTCACACCCGCGCGCAACGCGGCCGCAACCCCTTGCGGGCCCAGCTTGACCCACGAGACCTGAATGTTGGTGATCCACGGATGCAGCGCCAGCCGCGCGACCGCGTGCACGAGCAGCGTCTCCCCGAACGTCGGGCCCGAGCGCGCCTGGCCACGCAGCCACATCGGGGCTTCCATGTGCACGAACGGCAGCGGCACGAACTCGGTGAAGCCGCCGCTCGAGCGCTGCTGCTCGCGTGCGTGCACGAGATGACGCGCCCAGTTGCGCGGAGTCTCGACGTGGCCGAACATCATCGTCACGTTCGAGTGGAGACCGACCCGATGGGCGACGTCGTGCACGTGGAGCCACTGCGCGGTCGTGACCTTGTCGGGGCAGATGACCTGCCGCACTTCGTCGTCGAGGATCTCGGCTGCCGTCCCGGGCAGCGAGCTGAGCCCGGCGTCCCGCAGTTCGGTGAGGTAATCCTCGAGCGAGAGCCCGAGCGTTGCCGCCCCCTGCCAGACCTCGAGCGCAGAGAACGCGTGCACGTGCAGGCCGGGAACCGCTTCTTTGATCGCCCGGACGACGGACAGGTAGTAGTCGCCGGTGAACGCGGGATGGATCCCGCCCTGGAGGCACACCTCGGTCGCCCCGCGCTCCCAGGCTTCCTCACAACGCCGCACGATCTCCTCGTGGGGCACGAAGTACGGCGCACCGCGGAGGTTCGCCGCGAGCTTCCCCTTGGAGAACGCACAGAAGCCGCAGCGGAAGTAACAGACGTTCGTGTACTGGATGTTGCGCGTGACGACATAGCTCACCTGGTCACCGCACACCTCGCGCCTGAGACTGTCCGCCGCGGCAAACACACGGTCGCGTTCGTGGCCGCGTGCGCGAAAGAGACGCGCGATCTCCTCCTGCCCCAGCTCGGCCCGCGTATCGATCGGCAGCGCATCACGCGGGACGAACGGGACCGACACGTCTTCGCCCGGCGACCAGCTGTCTTCCCGCGCCAGCCCGAGCGAGTCGGAGGCGCGCAACACCGCCGGCATGACGACGGGGTCGATCCATTCACCGGAGATCCACTCCGGATAGACGGGGAGGCGAGGTGCGAGCTCCAGGCCGCGGCTCTCCGTGGCCCTGCGTAGCCGGTCGAGCTCGGGCCAGGGCGCCTCGGGGTTCACGTGGTCGATCGTTACGGGCGAGACGCCGCCCCAGTCGTCGATCCCGGCGTCGAGCAGGCGCGGGAAGTCGTCGTAGGACAGATTCGGCGGCGCCTGGAGATGCGCGCGGGGACCGAGCAGGATGCGCGCGACGGCGATCGTCCAGAGCAGCTCTTCCAGTTTTGGCTCGGGCGCATCGGCCATGCGCGTCCCGGGCTTCGCCCGGAAGTTCTGGACGATCACCTCCTGCACGTGTCCATAGCGCTCGGCGAGTGCGCGAATCGCGAGGAGCGCCTCGATCCGCTCCGCCCGCGACTCGCCGATTCCGATCAGGAGGCCCGTTGTGAAGGGGACGCGCTCTTCACCCGCGGCCGCGATCGTCTCGAGACGGCGGGCCGGGAGCTTGTCCGGTGAGCCGAAATGCGGACCACCTCGCTCGGAGAGGCGCGGCGAGGTCGTCTCGAGCATCAGGCCCATCGACGCGCTGACGCGCCGAAGCTCTCGGACATCGTCCCGCGTCATGACGCCGGGGTTGAGATGCGGCAGAAGGCCTGTCTCCACGAGTACCGCCTCGGCCGCCCGAGCGAGGTACTCGAGCGTCGTCTCGCACCCGACCGCTGCGAGCTCTTCGCGTGCCGCGCGGTAGCGCAGCTCCGGCTTGTCGCCGAGCGTAAAAAGCGCCTCGCGGCAGCCCGCCGCAGCACCGGCGCGAGCGATGTCGAGGACCTCGTCGATGCTCAGGTACGCCCGCTCGCCTCGGCGCGGCGGACGAGCGAACGTGCAGTAATGACACACGTCGCGGCAGAGCTTCGTCAGCGGGATGAAGACCTTCGGCGAGTACGTGACGAGCCGGCTGTGCCCCTCGTCGCGTAGCGCCCGTGCGTCCGCACAGAGCTCGTCGAGCGGCCGGGCGAGGAGCTCCATCAGAGGAGCTTAGATCCACGCCTAGGTGCTACGGGAAACTCAGATGAAATCGACCGAGGCGACGCCGAGCGCGGTTGCAACCAGCACGGCAGCAGTTCCGGCCGCGGTCATCGACCAGCGCCGGACCGGGGTTCCCGGAGCGGCCAGGACGGCGGCGCCTGCGAGACCCAGCGTCATTCCCGCAAACGTCTCGACCGCCTGAAAGGCAACGCCGAGTGCCAGCGCGGCGCCGAGGCCGACGCCCGTCCCGTGCAAGGCGAGCGTGGCCGCACCCGCACCGGCCCCGAAGTTCCCTGGGGTGAGGGGGAGGAGGCCCGCGAGCGCCATCGCCGCCAACAGGACGACAGCCACCCAAATGGGATGTGGAACGCCGAGTGCCATCGCGATCGCGACCGCGGCGGCGACCCGCGCGACGCACGAGCAGCCGATCCAGGCGAAAAGGGCAGCCCCCTCGCGTGGTGAGCGCGCGATGGAACGGAAAATTTGGAGCAGGCTGCCGATCCGGCCGGCTGTCCTGGCGCTCAGGCGTGTGCCGATGCCGAGCACGACAAGGACGCCGAGGGCAAGCAAAGGTGCCGGCCAGAGCGGGACCCGGCCGACCGCCGCCGCCGGGACCAGCAGCGCAGCGAGGACGAGAGTGCGCGCCGCAGCGACCGAAGCAGCGACGCCTCCTGCGCGCCAGAGCCGGTCGTTCCCGGGAAGGGTGCGCGAGAGCAGACCGAGCCGGGCCGCTCCGCCGAGATGCGCGGGCGTGACCGAATTGACGAGCGAGCCGATCGCGTAGCGGGCGGAGATCTGCGTGAAGCCGGCGCTGCCTCCGCATGCTCGCAGCCCCACGCGCCAGGCGGCCGCCGAAGCGAGTAGGCCAACCGCGAACAAAGACGCTGCGGCGACGATCCAGGCGGGCTGGACACCGGCCAGGTCAGCGACCGCACTGCTGAGCGTCCCCCGCCCCAGCCGGGTCACGCCGATCGAGACGCCGGCGGCCACGAGGAGGCCGGCCCCGACCGCGTAGCTGCGGCGCACCGACCCGAACTGACCCAACGCGAACTCGTCGAAGAAACCGGACCCTGTGTGCTCGCGTGACACGTCACCCACGCTATCGGCACCAAATGAGAGCAACGTTAAGAATGTGGGCTCCGCCGGGTGGTCATGCCATCATGGCGGCCGGTGAGGACCAGGCGACGAAGGCGGGCCCGGCGTGTGCGCGTTGCACGTCTCCTCGCCATCGCTCTGATCGCCGTCGCCGTCGCGGTCGTCGCCTGGAACCAGCGGGCGGGCGACAAACCGGTTGCCCAGGCGAGCCCCAAGCCGACCGTTAGTCATCACAAGCCGAAGATCGTCCAACGCCGCCTGGCTCATGCCGGCCCGCTCGACCTGTACGCGTACGACCACGCCGGGATGCTCAGTGCAGTAGCGCGGCGGGATCCAACGCGGGTCTACGTCCCCAACAGCGCCGGCGACTCGGTGGACGTGATCAACCCGCGCACCTACAAGGTCGTCGAGCACTTTCCGGTCGGCGCGTTGCCGCAGCACGTCACGCCTTCGCACGACCTGAAGACGCTCTACGTCAACGACGACGTCGGCAACACCCTGACGCCGATCGATCCGCTCACCGGCCGGCCGGGAAAGGCGTTCCCCGTCGACGACCCCTACAACCTGTACTTCACCATCGACGGGCGGTACGCGATCGTGGTCGCGGAGAGGCTGCATCGCCTGGACTTCCGCGACGCGCACACCTTCCACCTCGTGCGCGCGCTCACCGTCCCCTGCGCGGGCGTCAATCACATGGACTTTTCCCCGAACGGCCGGTACGTGATCGCGAGCTGCGAGTTCTCCGGCCGCCTCCTGAAAGTCGACGTCCGCCGGTTCCGCGTCCTGGGCGTGCGTACGCTCCCACGCAGGTTCTCGGTGCCGCAAGACGTCCGCTCCTCACCTGACGCGAAGGTGTTCTATGTCGCCGATCTCGCTGCAGGCGGCGTTTGGGAGGTCGACCCGGCCCGCTTCAAGGTGATCGGCTTCATTCACACCGGAGCGGGTGCCCACGGGCTCGTCGTCGGACGTAACGGCAAGGTGCTCTACGTCGCCAACCGCAACGAAGGCAGCGTGTCGGTGATCTCGTTCCGCACGCGCAAGGTCGTCGCAAAATGGCACATCCCCGGCGGCAGCCCGGACATGGGCGACGTCTCCGCGGACGGCAAGGTGCTGTGGCTCTCCGGGCGTTTCAACTCTGAGGTGTACGCGATCGACACGCGCACGGGCAGGCTGATCGCGCGCATCCCGGTCGGCGCGAGCCCTCACGGCCTCTCCGTGTGGCCGCAACCGGGGAGATATTCCCTCGGTCACACAGGCAACATGCGCTGATGCTCACGCTTTGGCTTCGCCCACGCGCCGATCTGTTCGGCCCGGCCGCCGCTGCTGGGCTCCTCGCTGCGCTGCTCGTCTGGCTCGGCCCGCCGGGAACCGATCTCGCGGCCCACGTCTACCAGCGCACGCTGTTTATCGAGCACGGCTTCGTGCTCTGGAACAACTTCTGGTACGCGGGCCGCTACAGCTTCGTGAACTACAGCGTCCTGTACTACCCGCTGGCCGCGGCGATCGGCATCAAGCTGCTCGCCGTCGTCACCGTAGCGGTCGGAGTGATCGCGTTCGCTGCCGTCGTGCGCCACGAGTGGGAGTTGCACAGCCGCTGGACAATCCGGGCGTTTGCGCTCGTGTGGGCTTTGCTCGTCGTCTCCGCCGCGTATCCGTTCATGCTCGGGATGGCGCTCGCGCTGCTCGCCCTCTGGTCGTTGCAACACGGCAGCCGGTGGGTGTTCGCGTGCTTCACCTTCCTGACCCTTGCCGCCAGCCCGCTCGCCTTCCTGTTGCTCGTGGTGCTGCTGGCCGGAGTGGCGCTTGCGCGCCGCGGCGAGCCCCGGCGGTTCGTTGCGCCCGCCGCAGCCATCGTCGCAATCGCAGCGTTCGAGTTCCTGCTCCGGCGCATGTTCCCGGGCCGCGGCAGCTTTCCGTTTTCCCCGGAGGAATTCCTCGCAGCAAGCGCGTTCTGTCTCATCGGAGTGGCTCTGACCTGGCGGGTCGCCGCCGCGCGACTGCTTCGCTGGACCTACGTTGTGTACTTCGTGGCCTGCACCGCCGCCTTCGCGATCTCGTCACCGGTCGGCGAGAACATCGCGCGCTTGCGTTTCCTCGCCGCCCCGATCGCAATCCTGACGCTTTCGCTCCGACGCTGGCAGCCGCGCTTCCTCTGCGCTGTCGCGTTGGCGCTCGCGCTCTCCTGGAATCTGACGCCGCTCGCAGCCAGCTTCATCCACAGCGTGAACGACCCGGCCGCGCACGCGGAGTACTGGTCGCCGACGATCACCTACCTGAAACGCCACCTCCGTCCGTCGTACCGCGTGGAGGCGGTCGACACGGCTGGACACTGGCCTGCGGATTTCCTCGCCCGGGCGCGGATCCCGCTCGCGCGCGGCTGGTTCCGCCAGGAGGACTTCCCGCAGAATCGCGTGCTGTACGGGGAATTGGGAGCCAAGGCCTACGTCGCCTGGCTGCGCGCGGTCAGCGTCCGCTACGTCGTCCTCACGTCGGCGCGTCCCGACTACAGCTCGCGTGCAGAGGCGCGCTTGCTGAGAAGCGGCCGCTCAAGCCTGACGGCCGTGTACCGGACGTCGACGACCACTATCTTCAAGGTTCGCTCCCCGCGTCCGCTGATCACGGCGCCGGCCCGCGTCCTCGCACTGGGGTACGCGTCGATCAAGCTCGCCGTTCCAGCGCAGGGCAAGTACCGGCTCAACGTGACGTACGCGCCCTACTGGCACACGCGGGCGGGCTGCCTCACGCGCGCTCCCGACGGCATGACGGAACTGAACGTGCGCCGCACGGGGATCGTGTCGCTCCAGTTCGCCGTGACTGCCACCCGCGCCCTCGAAGCGGTGGTCGGCACCCAGCCTGAGCCTTGCCGTTAACCCGGCTTCGCGGAGATCAGTTTGCCGAACGGGTGCCAGGTGTTGTTCGACCAGCGCTGGAGCCGGACCTGCGTGAGCGGAAACCGGCTCGACGGCGTCGTGTGGATGACGATGCCCGGCAGCACGAAGGGATTGCCCTTCTCGTTCAGGTGTGTGGCCGCGTTCATCACGCTCTGCCGGGTCAGATTCTTGCCGGCTTTCTTGAGCGTGTTGACCATCGTGTAGGCCGTCGCCATTCCTGCTGTGAAGTAGCCGTCCTTCAGATCGCGCGAGTTGACGCTCGACCCGTACTTCTTGAGGATCGACTGGAAGAGCTTGATGCCCTTGTCGTTACGCCAGATTGTCGACGCGGGATCCTTGCCGAACACGATCGAGATCGATCCATTCGCAGCGTTCTGCGGGACGATCGCCATCAGCGCGGACGCCGACGAGACGTCGTTGACGAAGACCTGCGGCTTCCACCCGAGCCGCGAGACGGCGTTGAAGGCCTGTAGGGAGAACTTCCCGAAGGCGAAGACCATCAGGACGTTGGCCTTGGAAGCCTTGAGCTGCGTCACTTGCGGCTGAACATCCGTCGAGGTCGGGTCGTACCCCACCTTGGCGACGATCGACTTGGCCTGCGCGCCGAGCCCACGCTGCAGGCCGGCGAGCAGATCCCGCCCGTAGTCGTCGTTCTGGTAGAGGACGGCGATCTTTGCCTTCTTGATGTTCTTGACGACGTACTGCCCGTAGATCTGACCCTCTTCGGAGTACGGCGGGATGTAGCCGATCGTCCACGGGTACTTCTTGTAGTCGCGCCCGAAGGTGGTCGCGCCCGAAGAGACGTAGAGCTGCGGCACCTTCGCGTCGTTCAACAGCTTCCGTACCGCCAGGTTGTTGCTCGTCCCGAGCGAGCTGAACACGGCCAGGACCTGCTCCTGCTGAATGAGCCGGATCGTGTTGTTGACCGCACGCCCGGGGTCGTAGCCGTCGTCGAGATAGGTGAAAGTGATCTTGCGGTCAAAGACGCCGCCCTTGTCGTTGACGTACTTGAAGTACGCCTCGATTCCGCGCGCGACGTTGCCGGCGATCGCGGCCTCGCCGCTCAGCGGGACGCTCGAGCCCAAATGAATCTCGGTGGCCGACACCCCGGGCGTGGCGACCGGTCGCGCCCCGGCCGACGTCACGGCCACCGCGGCGACGACCGCGCACACAAAGATGACCTTCGCGCCCACTCCCACCCTAGGATCGAGTGTATAGCCGACTTGTCAGCGGCCCGAAGACACGCCGCAACAAGCCGCCCGCGCCCGTGGGCAGCAGGAGCATGACGACGATCAATACGACGCCGAAGATCATGCTCGGGATGCCGGGCTGTTTCGGGTCGAGATTCAGCGCCGGCAGGTGGTTGATCCAGCGCGCCACGCTGTCGGCGTGGTTCTGCAGGAAGTAAATGAGCCCGGCTCCCGCGATGAGGCCCACCAGAGAGTCGAGGCCGCCTACCGCCAGCCCGACGACGAGGTAGACGGAGAGGATGATCGGGAAGACGTCCGGGTTGACGTACGCGTTCGCGATGGCGTACAGCGAGCCCGCCACTCCTGCGTAGAACGCGGAGATCCCGAACGCGAGCGTCTTGTACGTCGCGAGGCTGATGCCCGACGAAGTGGCCGCCACCTCGCTGTCGCGAATGGCCTTCAGGGCGCGCCCGGCCTTACTCTGCACCAGCAACCACGCCGCCACGAGGAAGACGAGCGCGATGCCCCAGGTCAGGTAGTAGATCCAGTTGTTGGTCGTGGTCGGGAGCCCGAACGGCGGCTTGGCAAGGTTGAGGATCTTGCCGGTCGTGCCCCCGAGGAAATGGTCGAACTTCTTCGGCAGCTGCGGGAACGACACCGCGATCCCGAAGGTGATCAGCGCGAGATAGAGACCGGAGAGGCGCAGCGCCGGCACCCCCACAAGCAGTCCGGCGAGGCCCGCGATGACGCCGGCGATGGGAATCGTCCAGAGATCCCGGACCTGATGCCCGTACAGCCCGTCCACGCTGAGAATCGCAGTGGTGTAGCCGCCGATCGCCATGAACGCGCCGTGTCCGAGCGAGATCTGCCCGCTGTAGCCGGTGAGGATCGACAGGCCCAGAAGCGCGATGAAGTACATGCCGACGATCGCGAGCTCGCGGGCCCGGAAGTCGCTGATGAAGCGGGGCAGGGCCGCGACAACCAGAGCGAGCGCCCCGAAGGCGGCGAGCTCGAGCCAGAGCCTGGATCTCATACGCGTCTCACCGCCACTCGACCGAAGAGCCCGCC
This sequence comes from Gaiellaceae bacterium, assembly GCA_041493175.1. GTDB lineage: Bacteria > Actinomycetota > Thermoleophilia > Gaiellales > Gaiellaceae > 3-1-20CM-4-69-9. The sequence continues at coordinate 16,882 of JBGPYI010000005.1, forward strand.
CGGGCGCACGAGCAGCAGGACGAGGATGAGCATGAGCGCCGCCGGCAGCTTCAACGTCGAGCCGATGAAGCCCACATAGCGGCCGAGCAGCGTGATCGTCACGCCGAGCAGGATCCCGCCGACGACCGCGCCGATCGGGCTGTCGAGCCCTCCGAGCACGGCCGCCGCGAACGCGTACAGCAGGATGGTCTGCATCATGTTCGGGTCGAGGAAGACAACCGGGGCGATCATCATCCCCGCGACCGCGCCGAGCACCGCAGCGATCCCCCAGCCGAGCGCGAGCATCCAGCCGACGCGAATGCCGACGAGCCGCGACGAATCCGGGTTCACCGCCGCCGCACGCAGCGCCAGCCCGAGCTTCGTAAAGCGGAAGAACAGCGCCAGCAGGACGACCAGCCCTATAGACACCACGACAATTCCGATGTCCTGCACGCTGATGGGGACACCGGCGACGTCGATCGTCCGCGTGGAGAACGGGCCGTGGAACTGCCTGTCTGCGCCGCCCCAGATCATGCTCATCAGGCCGTTGAGCAGGAGCGCGAGACCCAGCGTGACGATCACGATGGTCAGGACAGGCGCATCCTCGATGGGACGGATCACGATGCGCTCGATCGCGACACCGCCGGCGAAGGCGATCGCGAGCACGATGGGGAACGCCGTCCAGAACGACAAGCCGTGGTTCATCAACGACCAGGCGATGAACGTGGTGAACGTCGCCATCTCACCCTGCGCGAAGTTGATGACGCGCGTGGAGCGATAGATGATCACGATCGCGAGCGCGAGGCCCGCGTAGATCGCGCCTTCGCGGATGCCTGCGGCGAGCTGCTGCGCGAACTCCGTCCAGGTGAAGGCGTAGAGAAGCATCAGTACCCCAGGTAGGACTTGCGGACGGATTCGTTGGCGCGCAGCTCGTCACTCGTGCCTTCGACGACGACGTTGCCGACCTCCAGCACGTAGGCGCGCGCGGCGTGCGCGAGTGCGAGGTTCGCGTTCTGCTCGACGACGAGCACCGACATGCCGTCGTCGGTCTTCATGCGCGCGAGCGCTTCGAAGATCTCCTTGACCACCAGCGGAGCGAGGCCGAGCGACGGCTCGTCGAGCAAGAGCAGCTTCGGCCTGGCCATCATCGCGCGGCCGAGCGCCAGCATCTGCTGCTCGCCGCCGGAGAGCGTCCCCGCCTGCTGGTCGAGCCGCTCCTCCAGCCGTGGAAAGAACTTGAAGACGCGCTGCGCCTCCTCCTTGACGTTGGCTCGGCGCGTATACGCGCCGAGCCGCAGGTTCTCCCAGACCGAGAGCTCGCTGAAGGTGCCACGGCCCTCCGGAACGTGCGCGATTCCCGCGCGCGCGGTCGCTTCCGCACGGCGCGGGAGTTTCTTCCCGGCGAACACGACGTCGCCGCTGCGGCGCACCGTGCCGGAGATGGCGCGGAGCGTCGTCGTCTTCCCTGCGCCGTTTGCACCGAGCACCGCGACCAGCTCGCCGTCGCCGACCTGGAGCGACACGCCGTGCAGCGCCTTGACCGGGCCGTAGCGCGCCTCGACGTTGTGCAGCTCGAGCACGCTCACGTTGGGGTTCCCAGGTACGCCTCGATAACCGCCGCGTTCGCCTGCACTTCCGACGGCGTCCCTTCGGCGATCTTCTTGCCGAAGTCGAGCACGTGCACGCGGTTGGCGACGCTCATGACCAGCCCCATGTGGTGCTCCACGAGGAGGATCGTCAGCTCGAAGTCGTCCCGCATCCGCTTGATGAACACGCCGAGCTGCTCGACCTCCTCGTGACTGAGCCCGCCCGCCGGCTCATCGAGTAGCAGAAGCTGCGGGCCCGAGGCGAGCGCGCGGGCAAGCTCGACGCGCTTCTGCGTCGCGTACGGGAGCTCCAAGGCCGGGCGATGGCGGACCGAGTGCAGGCTCACGTAGAAGAGGACGTCCTCGGGCCGCTGCTCGCCGTGTCGAGCGTGCGCGCCCACGCGAACGTTGTCTATCACCGACATCCCACGGAAGAGCTCGACGTTCTGGAACGTGCGTGCGATCCCGCGACGGACGACCGCGCTCGGCGGCGTGTCGAGAAGGGTCTCGCCCTCGAAGAGAACGTCACCCTCGTCGGGCGTATAGAGGCGCGTGATCACGTTGAACGCCGTCGTCTTGCCGGCGCCGTTCGGCCCGATGAGCCCGACGATCTCTCCCGCCTCCGCGGTGAAGGAGACGGCATCGAGCGCGACGATGCCACCGAAACCCTTGGAGACGTTGTCGACTTCGAGGAGGGGCAAGAGCGCCATAGCCTAAGGCGCGGCGAAGCGAGATTCAGATCGAATCGACCCAATGAGCTAGTCAAGACGGAGGCGACGGCCAAGCCGGCGCCGCCGAGATCGGCGCCTTAATCAAGACGGAGGCGACGGCCAAGCCGTCGCCTCCTCTCTGCGGCGCCGCCGAGATCGGCGCCTTAAATTGCATTTCATGCACCCAACGGCAGAGCGTTTCCAGGCGCGCCTCCGCGAGCTCGGCCTCGACGCCGAGGTTCGGGAGCTCGCCGACTCCACCCGGACCGCCCAGGAGGCGGCGGCCGCGGTCGGCGTCGAGGTCGGGCAGATCGTCAAGTCCCTCGTTTTCGTCGCCCAGGGGTCGCCGCTCCTCTGTCTCTGCGCCGGCGACCGGCGCGTCGACACGGAGAAGCTCGGCGCCGGAGTGCGCCAGGCCAGAGGCGACGAGGTGCGCGAGGCGACGGGCTTCGCCATCGGAGGGGTACCGCCGATCGGCCACGACCAGCCCGTGCGCACGGTCGTCGATGCCTCCCTGCGACGGTTCAAGACGGTCTGGTGCGCCGGCGGCACGCCGCACGCGGTCTTCCCGGTCGCAACCGAAGCGCTGATCGCGGCGATTCCGGCCGCCGAAGTCCGCGAGATCGCCTAGCGAAGTCAGTTACCTGGTGAGAGCCGCCGGTTCCGTGATCGGCGCCTGACAGGCGAAGTTCTCACAGACGTAGACCGCGGGACGCCCGTCGACGAAGTCCTTTCCCTGCAGGAGCGGAACGTCCTCGCTCGGGCCGAAGGCGACGACCGCATTCGGATCGAAGGGTGCGAGAGCGGCGCGCGCGACCTCGGTGTCCGGCCCGCCGATCACCGCCAGCTCACGCGGAGGCGAGAAGTGGAGATCGAGAGCGTTCAGAGCGTGGCCGAACGCCGAGGGCGCCTGTGGCAGGAGGCGCGCGACGAAGCGGAAGACGCCGACCGCCTGGCGCTCCAGCTCTGGATCGCCCCACAACCGTGCGAGGCGCAGGAGCACGTACGCGAGCATCGAGTTCCCGGACGGCGTCGGGTGGTCGTCGAAGTCCTTCTTGCGGCTGACGAGCCGCTCGCCGTCGCTGGGCGTGAGGAAGAAGCCGCCGCGTTCCTCGTCGCCGAAGAGCTCCACCGCTAGGAGTGCGAGCCGCCGCGACTCCTCGAGCCAGCGCAGCTCTCCCGTCGCGACGTGCAGCTCGTAGAGGCCGTTGGCCACGTCCGCGTAGTCCTCGAGCACGCCCCCATGCTTCGCCTGGCCCGCGCGCCAGCTGCGGAACAGGCGCCCCTCCGAGGTCGAGAGCGGGCCGAGGAGGAACTCCGCGAGAGCACGCGCAGCCTCGAGATAGTCAGCTCGTTCGAGGCGGCGACCCGACTCGGCGAGCGCCGCCAGCGCAAGCCCGTTCCACGACGCGATCGCCTTGTCGTCGCGGAGCGGCTTCGGCCGGCGCTCACGCTCCTCGAAGAGCCGTGCACGGGTCTCAGGAGCAAGCTCGCCACGAATGATGAAGCGCCCGTGCTCGAACGGCTGCAGGAGCTCGCGCGGAACATCGTCGGCTTCCGTCCACGTGTACGTCAAGCCTTCGACGCCGTCCGTGTCCGCGTCCTGAGCCGAGGCGAAGCCACCTCCCGGCAGACACAGCTCGCGCAGCATGTAGTCGAGAGTCTCTTCGGCGACCTCCCGGTAGCGCTCGTTGCCCGTCACGAGCCAGCCGTGCAGATACGCGGGTACGAGCAGCGCGTTGTCATACAGCATCTTCTCGAAGTGCGGCACGAGCCATTCGCGGTCGACGGAGTAGCGATGAAAGCCCCCGCCGACGAGGTCGTACATCCCGCCGAGCGCCATTCCGTCCAGCGTCTTCGCCGCCGGCTCCAGCTCTCCGCGCCGCAGCAAAAACTCGAGCACCGACGCCGGCGGAAACTTCGGGGCATTGCCAAAGCCGCCCCAGACCGGGTCGAACTGCTTCCGCAGCCCGCGCACCGCATCCGACAGCAGCGAGGAGGTGAGCGGCTCACGCGAGGGCTCGGCCGTACGGCGTAGCTGCTCTACGATCGCGCCCGCGTCGCGCTCGATGTCCGCGCGCCGCTCGCGCCATGCATCCGCGACCGCCTGCAGCAACTGCTTGAAGCTGGGCAAACCGTGACGCGGCTCGGGCGGGTAGTACGTGCCGCCGAAGAACGGCTCGCCCTCGGGCGTGAGAAACACCGTCATGGGCCAGCCGCCGTGGCCGGTCAGCGAGACGACGGCGTCCATGTACACGGAGTCGACGTCCGGCCGTTCCTCGCGGTCTACCTTGACGGGGACGAAGTGCTCGTTCAGCAACGCTGCGGTGGCCTCGTCCTCGAACGACTCGTGCTCCATCACGTGGCACCAGTGGCAGGCCGCGTAGCCCACGGAGAGGAGGATCGGCTTGTCTTCTTCTCTCGCGCGCGCGAGTGCCTCTTCCCCCCACGGATACCAATCGACCGGGTTGTCGGCGTGCTGCAAGAGGTACGGGCTCGTCTCCTGGGCGAGACGGTTCACCTAGGCACCGTAGCTACTTGCGGGCCCGGCGCCAGGCCTCGCCGCCGACTGTGATCAGCGCCGCGATCCCGAAGGCGAGCAGCAGGGCGTAGATCGGCTGGTCTTTGAACATGCGCCCGCCGAGATACCCGAGCAGCGCGCCGTACACCGACCACACGATCGCCGCGACGAAGACGTACGGTGCGAACCGCGTCAGCCAGCGGAGGTGCACCAGCCCGGCCGTAAAGGTCGTCGCCGTGCGGCCACCCGGGACGAACCGCGCCACGATCAGGACATAGCTGCCCCGTTCCTTGAGGAAATTCCGCGCCCAGTCGAGGCGGCTCTGCGCGACCTCGCCGCGGAAGAACCGCGTGACCGCCGGCCCGCCGAGCCAGCGGCCGACCGCGTATGACGCGTTGTCCCCGCTGAACGCGCCCGCGGCGGCGGACACGATCACCCACTCCAGCGACAACTCACCGCGGGCGGCCTGGATGCCGCCGACGATCACCGCCGTCTCACTGGGGAATGCCGGAATGAGTGCGTCGCCCGCGCAGATCCCGAGGAGCAGCGGGTACGTCCAGAGCGATCCGGTCAGCAGGTCGATGAGGCTCTGCAGGAACGCGAGCGGCACTAGTGCCCCTTCCGCGGCTGGATGGCTCGTACCTGCATGCGCCGCAGGTCGTCCTCGTTCTCGTATGGTCGCACGCGTATGGCCACCGGGTTCCTGCCGCTCGAAGGAGTGCGGGTCGTCGACGTGACGAGCTCGCTGGCGGGCCCTTACTGTACGGAGATCCTGGGCGCGCTCGGCGCGGACGTCGTCAAGGTCGAGCATCCCGATCGCGGCGATCAAGCGCGCGCGTGGGGCCCCGCGTTCTGGGAGGGCTCGAGCGTGATGTTCTACGCGGCGAACCTGAACAAGCGCTCGCTCTCGATCGACGGCGAGCGCGTCCGCCACCGCCGGCAGCCGCCACGGCTAGGCGAGCACACGGACGAGATCCTGCGGGACCTCGGCTACACCGATGCCGAGCTCGAGGGGCTCGTCGCAGAGGGCGTGATCACGCGCGTAGAGTCGAGCGTATGACCGACATCCGCGCGCTCCTACAGCGGACCGCAGACATCGCGTCGGACTTTCTCGAGTCCCTCGACGACCGGCGCATCTTCCCGCAGACGTCTGCCGCCGAGTTGCGCGAAGCGCTGGGCGGAGCGCTCCCCGACGGGCCGACCGACCCGGTGGACGTGGTTGAAGGTCTCGCGGCTGCCGCCGACCGCGGAATCGTGGCGATGCCGAGCGGCCGCTATTTCGGCTTCGTGATCGGCGGCGGCCTGCCTGCAGCGCTGGCGGCGGACTGGCTGACGTCTGCCTGGGATCAAAACGCCGGGCTCTACGTCGGCGGTCCAGCCGCGTCGGTCGTCGAGCAGGTCGTACGCGACTGGGTGTGCGACCTCCTGGGCCTGCCGGAGGATGCATCCCTCGGGCTCGTCACGGGGACGCAGATGGGGAGCGTCACCGCACTTGCCGCTGCGCGCTTCCGCATGCTCGAGCGGTCGGGCTGGGACGTCGCGCGCGAAGGTCTCGCCGGCGGTCCGCGAATCCGGGTGCTCGTGGGGGCGCAACGGCACGTGACGATCGATCGCGCGCTGCGCCTGCTCGGGCTCGGCGCGCCCGTGGTTGTCGCCGCTGACGACCAGGGACGGATGAACGTCGCCGCGTTGCGCGACGCGCTGCGGGGAGGTGACGGGCCGACCATCGTCTGCGCGCAGGCGGGCGAGGTGAACACCGGTGCGTTCGATCCCTTCGACGAGATCGCGGACGCAACGGCCGAGTACGGTGCCTGGCTCCATGTCGACGGCGCCTTCGGCCTCTGGGCCGCCGCCAGCCGGAAGCTCCGGCACCTCGTTGGCGGTGCAGAACGAGCGGACTCATGGATCACCGACGCACACAAGTGGCTGAACGTTCCCTACGACTCCGCGCTCGTCCTCTGCGCCGATCCGGAAGCGCATCGCGCAGCGATGACGGTCAGCGCCTCGTACCTGATCCAGGACGAAACGCGCGCGGTGCGCGACCAGGTCGACTGGGTGCCGGAATTCTCACGCCGCGCGCGCGGGTTCGCGGTCTATGCCGCGTTGCGCTCGCTCGGACGGAGCGGCCTCGCCGAGTTGGTCGAGCGCACGTGCGAGTGCGCGCGCCGCTTTGCGGAGGGAATCGCAGAGCTCGAAGGCGTCGAGGTGTTGAACGACGTCGTCCTGAACCAGGTGCTGTTCCGCTTCGAGACGGACGAGCAGACAGACGCCGTGCTGCGCATCGTGCAGGAAGCCGGCGACGTCTGGATGAGCGGGACGACGTGGGACGGCCGCCGCGCCATTCGCCTTTCCGTCTCGAACTGGCAGACGGAAGACGAGGAGGTCGATCTCGCACTCGAGGCGTTCAGGGCGGCACTAGTCGCCGGCCCACGCGCCGGCGCGGTAGACCTGCCCCTCGAGGCTACGCCCGAGCAAACCCTCGAGCCACACTGAGGTCTCGATGAGAGCGTCGAGATTCACGCCGGTCTCGACCCCGTCGCCTTCCAGCAGGTAGACGAGATCCTCCGTCGCGATGTTCCCCGTCGCGCGCGGCGCATACGGACAGCCGCCGAGGCCGCCGCAGGAGGCGTCGAGCAGCGTGGTGCCGGCCTCGAGCGCGGCGACCGCATTCGCATAGCCGGTGTTGCGCGTGTTGTGCAGGTGCACCCCGGGAGCGTGGGTGCGCACGACGAGGTCGCGCACCTGCCGCGGCGTGGCGACACCGATGGTGTCCGCCAGGACGACTTCGGCGGAGGGAAAGCGCGCAGCCAGCTCCGCGACGACGCCGGGATCGACGCGACCTTCGAAGGGACAGCCGAAAGCAACGCTGATCG
>JBGPYI010000148.1:0-6016 GCA_041493175.1 Gaiellaceae bacterium
ACACACCAATGAGAGTGCGCGGGCTCCGCCCGCGCACATTCCGCGCGAAGCGCCGTACCAAATCTGAGCGAAGGCGCAGCCTTCGCTCAGACTAAGCAGTTGCCGGAGCGTCGGCCGCGGCTGCATGGCCGCGGGACTTCCTCTTCGCCGTCGCCGTGACGACGCAGTTCTTGCCGGTTCGCTTTGCTTCGTAGAGTGCAGCATCGGCTGCGGCGACGAGCTCTTCGACGCTGGACTGCGCCGGGAAGCAAGCCGCACCGAAGCTGGCAGTCACCTGGAAGGGTTTTCCCTCCGGCGTCGCGACGTGCAGCTCCTCCAGACTCTTGCGGATCTTCTCCGCCAGCGCGCGCGCTCCGCTCAGATTCGTTCCGGGCAGCACGAGGGCGATTTCCTCGCCTCCGTAGCGGCCCGGGACATCCAGCTCGCGAACGGCTTCGGCGAAGGCTCGCGCGACGCGCCGCAGAACCTCGTCGCCGGTCTGGTGGCCATAGCCGTCGTTGATCGCCTTGAAGTTGTCGAGATCCGCGATCACGAAAGCGACGTTCGTGCCGAGTCGCCGGGCGTGGTCGACCTCATCGTCTAGGCGTTCGTCGAGCGCGCGCCGGTTGGCGAGATTCGTCAATCCGTCGGTCTGCGCCTGCCACGTCATGCGTGCCAGATCGGCCAGGACGCGGGCGACGGGGCGAGCGAGACGCGTCGCGAGCCCGGCTGCAAGCGCGAGGGTGATCGCTGCGGCGAAGAGCAGACGCCTTCGGTACGCATTCACTCGAGCCTCGACTGCGGAGACCGGCTCGACCGCGACGAGTGACGCATTCCCGGCCACGAGCTTCGTGGCCGTTGAGAAGAACGGCACCGCTGCAAGCTCGATGCGGTGATCGCGGACGTCGACGCGTGTGCCGGCCGGGCCTCCCGCGATCACGCGACCGTGCTGGACGAGCACGAGCGCGGCGTGCTTCGGCATAGGTGTGGCGCTCTGCAAGACGGCGAGCAGCGATCGATCCATGGGAACGCCCATGGTCACTCGCGCGACCACGTGGCTCTGCCGTGCCAGAGTTGCCGTCGCAGTGACTCGCGGTCCCTGGGGAAGCTTTCCAAACGTGCGACCTCGCAGCACGATGCGAGCGTCGTGCGAAAGGGCGAGCGAGCGGAGCAGCGCCTCGTTCTTCCGCAGCACGGCCTGCTGGAGTGACGCCGACGCAGCGAGTTCGCTGACCCGCGTTCGGAGGTTGGCTCGCATGGTCGAGAACGTCGAGGCGGCAACGCGTGCCGTGCTCGCAAGCTCGGTCGCGGCCTCCTGCCGGTTCGAGTGCCTGGCGCTCAGGTCCAGCGTGAAGACGACTGCGGCAATGGCGGCCGCGAAGACCAGGAAGACGACGAGCGCAGCCCGGGTGACGGCAAGTCGGCCGTAGCGAGAACGAAAGCGGCCTTCCACTTACGGTCCCTTCTTCGGGGCCCCTTTCGGGGCTCCGTTCCCGGCTCCGTTCCCGTTTCCGTTGCCGTTGCCGTTACCACCTGCGTTGGCGCCACCGGCGTTGGGGTTGTTGCCGCCGGCATTGGGATTGTTGCCGCCGGCGTTCGGGTTGTTCCCGCCTGCGTTCCCGTTCCCGTTGCCGTTGCCACCTGCGTTGGCGCCACCGGCGTTGGGGTTGTTCCCGCCTGCGTTCCCGTTCCCGTTGCCGTTGCCACCTGCGTTGGCGCCACCGGCGTTGGGATTGTTGCCGCCGGCGTTCGGGTTGTTCCCGCCTCCGTTCCCGTTGCCGTTTCCGTTGCCGGGCGCGTTGCCCGGGTCCGGCGCAGTGCCAGGGTCGGGCGCCGGCGCTGTGTCTGCCGAGCCTGCGTCGCTCGGCGGGGTGTCCCCGGCTTCGGGCGGCTGCGGTCCTGTCGACGGGACATCGGGGCCCGTGGGCAGAGGCGGAGCAGACGGGTCCGTGGGCGGTGCAGGCGTCTGGGGATTCGGATCGGGCACGCGCGGCGGCGCCGGCGAGGGGGCGGGAGGTCGCGGGGGCGGCGGCGGCGCGGGCGGGGAAGGAGCCGGCGCAGATGCTGTCGAGGCGAGCTGGGAGCTCTCGGCCACGCGAGGACCGCTGTCAGGAGCTGCGGCCTGTGCCGGCTGAGCCGGTGGGAGCGCGACGACCATCGACGTGCCCGACCGTGCCGAAGTATCGGGTCGTTTGGCGGCGAGCTCTTTGCCGAGCGGGTCGGACGCCGGGAGCAACAGGGAGAGAAGGCGCGCGTGACGGCCGGCAGCCCCAACCGACGGCGCGAAGGTTCGGCTGTCCTGGACGCCGAGAACTGCACTGCTGAGAGAGATCGCCACGTTGCTGTTTTGGCCCCCGCCCACACCTGGGAGGAGAGGCAGGCCGGGCAGAGCGAGGCCGATCCACAGCACGCTTGCGAACGTCGCCGTAGCGGCAAGTCCCGCCGACTCGAACGTCGACAGGAGCCTCGAAGCCATCGAGGGCTGTGTGGGTGTTTGCCGCTTGTTCTCCATGTTCGCCAACCGCAGGTTCTTGTCTGGAAAACATCGACCGTCGCCGGCCCGGGGGGCGTCCCCCATCCGAGGGAGTAGGGCTACGCAGAACCGCCAAGGACCGGCGCCCACAATCCGCTTTCTCGGCGTCCGCGTAGGCGCGAGTGAAGGGGTCGACCGGCGATCCCGAATCGCAAGAAGGGGGAGTTAGGTGAACAAGTTTCTCGTAGTGACCAGCGCCGTCGGGCTCATACTCGGACTAGCCATCGCCGGGGCAGCGGGGGCGCGGAGCGAGGCGACGCGGATTCAAATCCTCGCGACGATGGTCGCCGGAGACGAGACGCCGACCCCGAAAGGGGAGGTCAGCTCGGCTCGCGGGTCGTTCACCGCGACGCTGACCAAATCGGACAGCGGCGGAGTTCTCAACTGGCAGCTGTCGTTCGGCAGTCTCACCGGCGATGCTGTCGCTGCGCACATTCACATCGCCGACCGCGGCAAGGCGGGCCCGGTCGTCGTGCCCCTCTGCGCTCCGTGCACGAGTGGCGCGACCGGCACCGCGAACATCACCGCGACGATACTCGAGGCGATTCAGAACGATCGCGCCTACGTGAACGTCCATACGAAGACGAATCCCGCGGGTGAGATCCGGGGACAGGTGTCACCGGCCGCGAGCCTGAAGACGTCGCTGCGTGCCGCGCAGGAGCGGCCGAAGCCGAAAGGCAACGTTCGCCGGGCGCGGGGTGCGTTCACGGTGACGATCACGAAGCAAGGCTCGTCTGCGGTGCTCGTCTGGCGACTGACGTTCAGCCGGCTGACCGGCAAGGCGGTCGCCGCGCACATCCACAGCGGTGCGCGTGGCAAGTCCGGTCCGGTGATCGTGCCGCTGTGCGCGCCTTGCAAGAGCGGCGCAGGAGGGCGAGCGACGGTGGATGCGTCCGTCCTGACCGCCCTCGAGGCGGGCCGTGGCTACGTGAACGTTCATACAAAGAAGAATCCGGCAGGTGAGATTCGCGGCCAACTGGGAGCCGCGGCGCTGACTATTTCGTAGCGCCGAACCTGGACGGGGCCCGGTCCTTTTCCGGGCCTCGTCCTTCTTTCCTCCGGGAGCGCCGCCTCGGCGCGGCGAGGTTGATCGTCCAACCCCAGCCGAATTCGCGGCGGACCCACACGCGCTTGGAGTCGGAGTGCCAGAACTCGCGCTTCAACCGCCCGCCGAGAGAAGCGACGATCAAAGGCTAGCGCTCGCGCTCCTTGTCCTCGTCGAGCGCGCGTTATAGCGTCACGGAGTCGACGCGCGGTCAACTCGACAAGGAGGGTGCATGGAGCGTGAGCAAATCCGGGCGGATGCGGAACTGTTCGTCTTCAAGCCGAAGGCGGTCGTTCGCGGAGACGCTCGGGCCGACGGTGAGCCTGGAGAGGAGGCGGTGGAGGCCCCGCCCGTCCCGGCTCATTGACACCACCATGCGCGTCGTCGATCTTTCTCAGCACTACGAGGACGGCATGCCGGTCTTTCCCGGGCTGCCGTCCCCGTCCTTCGTTCCGATCGCAAAGGTCGAGGAGGACGGCTACGCAATGTCGGAGTACCACCTCCTCAATCACATCGGTACGCACGTAGACGCTCCGGCGCATCAGATAGCGGGCGGTGACACGCTCGACCAGATCGCCCTCGAACGGCTCGTCACGGATGCCGTGACGATCAACGTTGCCGGCCGCGAGCCGGGGCCGCTGACGACCGAAGACCTCGAGCCCCATCTCGAGAAGATCCGCGCCGGCGACATCGTCTTTCTCTACTCGGACAACGCGAAGAACTGGGGCACCGACGCTTACTGGACCGGTTGGAGCTATCCGGACGCACAGGCGGCGGGCGCGTTGATCGACCGCGGCATCTCTGCGATCGGCTTCGACGGGCCGTCCGCCGACCCTGTCGACTCGCAGACCTTCGACTTGCATCGCATCTGGCTCGGCGCCGGCCGGATGATCATCGAGAACGCAACCAACCTCGACCAGCTACCGGACCGTGCTCGCGTCGTGGTGGCTCCTTTGAAGGTTCGCGACGCGAACGGGGCGCCCGCACGGATCTTCGCACTGCTCGAGAACTAGGAGGGGAAGGATCTCATGAGCGAACCCGCTGCACGCAACATCCGCAGGCCCACGAGTGCCGGGGAACTGCGGCACGGAATCCTCAACCTCGGCGACGCGCTTGCGCAGTCGATTGCGCTGCTGTCCCTGGCGCTCGGTGTGGGGACCGCGACGTCGGCCGCGGCCATCTACGCGGGCGGGGCGGCACCGTGGGCGTACCTCGTCGCCGGCGTCGGCTGCCTGTGTCTCGCGTCGGTGATCGTCCGCTTCACGGCGCGCATGGCGAGCGCCGGAGGCATCTATACGTACATCGCGCGCGGGCTGCATCCAAACGGCGGTTTCATCGGCGGCTGGCTGTACGGAGCCGCCTTCGCCGTAGGGATCTCTTTCGTGCTCGCGATCGCTTCCGTGACGATGTCAGCCTTGCTGACGAACCACACGGGCTGGCATCCCGGCTGGTTCACGTGCTTCCTGCTGCTCCTCGCAGGTCTGCTCGTGTTCGCGTTCCTCGACATTCGCCTCACGACGCGGTTGCAGCTCGTGGTCGGCGCTGCGGGTGTGGCGGCGATCCTGCTACTCGCGATCATCGTGCTCGCCAAGGGTGGTGACTCGGGCGTGACGCTGCAGCCGCTCAATCCGTCGAACCTGCCGTCGACGCACGGACTGTTCCTGGCGGTCGTTTTCGCCTTCACGGGCTTCATCGGTTTCGAGGCTGCGGCAGTCCTCGGCGAGGAAGCGGCAGAACCGCGGCGCGCCATTCCGCGGGCGATCCTGACGGCGGCCGTCGTAGCCGTGGTCTGGTACGTGTTCATCACGTGGACGATGTCCGTCGGGTTCGGCGTCGGGAAGTCGGCCAACTGGGCGAAGGACGTTGCCCCGTTGGACACACTCGCGACCCGCTATTCGGGCACATGGCTGTCGGTGCTTGTGGACCTGGCGGTGATCTCGAGCGCGTTCATCGCGGCGCTCGCCGGGATTCACCTGACCGCACGCACGTTCTTCGCGATGGCTCGTGAGGGCGCGCTACCGCGGGGCTTCGCCTGGACGCATCCGCGTTACAAGAGCCCGTGGGTCGGCATCGCCCTGGCACTGGTGATCACGTTCGTGCTCGACCTGACCCTCGGGCGGCATTGGAATTCGCCAGCTCCGAATCCATTCACGTATGTGCAGTTCATGGCGTTGACTGCAACCCTGGCGATTCTCGCCGTCTACATCCTCGTCGCCCTGTCCGGAATGCTCTTCTTCTGGCGAGAGCGAGGCACGGAGAGCGTCGCCTACAACTGGACGCTCGACATCGTGCTCCCGCTCGGGGCGATTGCGATCTGCGGTTACACGATCTACAAATCCGTACACCCGCTGCCGCCGTCACCGATGATGTACGGGCCCTGGGTCGAGCTGATCTGGCTGGCCGTCGGCGTCGGCATCGTCGCGTGGCTGAACATGACGCACCCAGAGCGTGTCCGATCG
>JBGPYI010000124.1:0-6763 GCA_041493175.1 Gaiellaceae bacterium
GAGGGCGCGCCTGTGGGGGTGGCCGCTTTGCGACTGAGCGTTTCGGTACGAAGCCTCTCGTCTCGCTGGGGGGGCCGCCGACGCGGCCGCCGCGCGTCTTGAGCCGCGTTCCTCGAACGCGGCTACTTCTGTTGGATCAACGCCTTGACCTGTGAGGCCTTCGTGGTCAGCGGAACCTTGAGCTTGCCGAGCATGATCTGCGCCTGCGCAGCGTGGATCTGGTTCCAGACCTTCGCCGGAATGTAGCGGGTCTTCAAGAGCGAGATGCCGCCGTTCGCGAGGGTCAGGTTGTACCCGTGCGTTCCGTACGTTCCGCCGGTGATGTCCGCGAGCGCCTTCTTGTAGGCGTCCGTGAAGTTCCAGAGCACCGAGGAGAGCAGCACGTGGCGCTTGTCGATCGGCCCCATGTTCCCGATGTCACCGATAAACCACACCTTGTGTCCCGCGTTCGCGGTCTCGATCCCCTGCAGGTAGCCGAACGAGGCGTTGTCACCCATCCCGAAGATGACGTCCGCTCCCGTCGCGATTACCTGCGTAACGACCCGCTTGCCGCCCGCGGAGTCGTCGTACCCGGCGGCGCTGATGGTCACGAAGGAGATCTTGATGCTCTTGTTGACCTTCTTGACGCCGGCGACGAAGCCGCCGCTCATCTTGTACCAGTTGGTGTCCGAAGCGGAGATCACGACACCGACGTGGTTGGTCTTCGTCGTCCGCGCGGCGAGGATGCCGGCGAGATACGAGCCCTGCTGACTCGAGGTGGTGATGTTGGACACGTAGTCCTTGGTCAGCTGCGTCGGAATGTCGTACGTCATGACAGGAACCTTGTACTTCACCGCGATCCGCGAGGCGATCGTGTCGTAGCCGCTCGCGTGGGCGACGATGAAGCCTGCGCCACCCTGCGCGAGTTGTCGCAACACCGCCTCGGTCTTGTCGTAGCCGATGTTCGTCTGTGCGACGAACTTCGCGCCGACGGAAGCGGCGGCCGCCTTTGCCGCGTTGTATCCCTGCTGGTTCCAGCCGTAGTCGCTCGGCTTCGCAGGCGTGGCAATCGCCACCTGCTTCACGTCTGCCTTCTTGACTGCAGTCGCAGCGAACGCAGCCCCCGCTGCGATCACGACCGCAACGGCAGCGAGGACGGCGAGCGCGGTTACCGGAAGACGCCTATGCATCTGGTGAGATCCTCCTCTCATCGACCCTCGTTCCCGAAGTTGCCGGCTCGACGACTGGGCGCCGCGCCTGGTGCGCGCCGGTACGACCGTCGAGCGCGAGGCGAACCGAGTCTCACCGGCCCGGCGAGGGCGAGCGTGGGGTCCTTGATCGCCTCGTTCATGGGGTGTTAAGGTCGGCTGGTAACTGTTAACAATCCGCGCGCGACGCGACCCTACCGCTTTCGCGGGAAGGATGCAATGGCACCCGAGGCAACGGTTCAGAGCAACCAGAACGAGGACGTTCCGCGGCTCGAGAACCTCACCCTCTCCCAGCGCGCACACGCTTTCTTACGTGACGAGATCCTCTCCAACCGCCTGCCGCCCGGCACGGAACTGCAGGAGCTCGCGCTGTCTCAACAGCTCGGAGTGAGCCGCGGCCCCATCCGCGAAGCGCTCGGCCGGCTGGCCGCCGAGGGTCTCGTGACCGTCCGCCCGCGCCGTGGCGCGGTCGTCCACTCCCTGTCCTCCGGCGAGTTCCTCGAGGCCTACCAGGTACGGGAGGCGCTCGAGGTGCTCGCAGTCCGCCTCGCGGTGCCGCTGCTCGGACCCGAAGGGCTCGCGCAACTGCAGACGCTGACGGACACCATGGCCTCGCGAGCCGCCTCGGGACACGTGACGGAGTTCTTCGAGGCGAACTCCCTCTTCCACGAGACGTTCGTCCAGTTGTCGGGGAACGAGAAGCTGCAGGAGGTTTACCGCCGCCTGATCGGCCAGATGCGCCGCTACTGGAGACGCTCACTCGTTCTGCGCGGCGACCTTCGCCGCTCCGTCGCCGAACATCGCGAAATCCTGCGCGCAGCGCGTGAGGGCGACGCCGAGAAAGCAGCGGTGCTGATGGCGGAGCACATCCGGGTACCGCAGGTCCGGCTGCAGTCGATGACCGCCGACGAGTTGCTCGAGGCCGAGACCTCCTTCGACAGAAAGGTGACCGAGTGAGCGACAAACCGCTCCAGTTCGGGGTCAACCTCAACAACAGGGAACCGCTCATCGCACCCGACTACGACCTCCAGGCCCTCCTCGACCTCTCGGCCGTCGTCGAGGACTCGGGTTTCGACTCGGTCTGGGTCGGCGACAGCCTTTTTTCGAAACCGCGCTACGAACCGCTGGCCCTGCTCTCCGCGATCTCGCAGCGAACGTCCCGCGTCCGTCTCGGCACCGCCTGCCTCGTCACGTCCACGCGCAATCCGCTCTACCTCGCACTGGAATGGGCAACGCTCGACGTCATCTCCGGCGGCCGCACCATCCTCGGCGCGTGCAAGGGCAACCCGGAGGAGGGCGTCCGCCGCGAGTTCGCCGCCCTCGGCCTCGACTACACGAAGGCGGGATCGATCTGGGAGGAGGGCCTGCACGTTCTGCGCACGCTGTGGACAGAGGGCGAGATCACGTTCCACGGCAAGCACTTCGACTACGACGGGGTCTCGTTCCATTCGGGGACCGAGATGGCGCCGCTCGGGCCACTTCAGAAGCCGCCCCCGATCTGGGTCGTCTCGAACCCACGCCTCGTCGGCGACGCACCGAGCGACGAGATGCGCCGACGGATGGAGCGCGCCTGTCGCCGGGTGATCCAGTACGGAGACGGCTGGATGACTTGCTGTCGTGCCCAGCATCCGGAGGAGCTGACCGAGCAGATCGGCTATCTGCGTGACGCCGCGGAGCGCTACGACGAGGACTTCGACCGCTATGTCGTCTCCTACCAGGTCACCATGAACATCGGTGACTCCGAGGATGAGGCCCGTACAGCGTTCGACGACTACATCTCGCAGTACTACCCGGAGCTGTCGAAGGCGATGGACCTCTCCAACTGGGGCCCCGTCGGCACTCCGGAACAAATCGCAGCGTGGCTCCGCGAGTTCGCCGACCGCGGCGTCGACCACTTCATCTGCCGGTTCGGAGCGATCGATCAGTTCGGGCAGGTCGAACGCTTCGCAAAAGAGGTCCTGCCCGCATTTACCGCCGAGCGAGTGAGGTGAGCTCCATGGCAACCGCTGTCGACACACTGCGCAAGGATGCCGAGCTGGTCGTCGACGTCTGCATGTCCGTCGAGCCGGAAGACGTCGTTACGATCATCTGCGACGACGACCACCGCGAGCAGGCCGACGCGGTCGCACGCGTTTGCGTCGAGCGCGGCGCGTGGCCGGTGATCATGAACAACGAGGCCCAGGTCGTGCGAGGGCGCGCGGACACGCGCTTCCCCATGGCTCCGCCGCGCAACCTGCACACCGCGATGACGAGCTCGGACGAGGTCATCATCCTGACGAACCTCGAGTGGGCGAACCGCTTCGCCCACGTCAACGCGGTCCGGGAGACGTGCGCGGCCGACGGCAAGATCGCGTCGGTCGAGGAGGGCATGGGCGACTGGGAGCTGACGCGCGAGATGATCATGGAAGCGACGCAGCGGGCCCGTGACGCAATGGCCGCGCTCGAGGGCAAGAAGCTCTGCCGCGTCACCTCGGCCAAGGGCACCGACGTGACGGTCTCAATCGAGGGCCGGCCTGCACTCGAGGTGACGCCGATCAAGAAGCGCGGTCAGATGATGGGTCCCGTGCCGCTGTGGGCGGAAGTCGCATTCGCGGCCGTCGAGGACCGCACGGCCGGCACGATCGTCGTCGACGGCGTCATGCTCGGCATCGGGCTGCCGGGCCAGGTGGAGAACCCGATCACGTGGACGCTCGAGAACGGGCGCTGCACCAAGATCGAGGGCGACTCCGAGGCCGAGCGCTTGCGCGAGGTGATCGCGGGAGTGGAGGGAGCGGACGTCATCGGTGAGTTCGCGTTCGGAACCAGCGAGCGCTCGCCGTTCGGCTCGCCTTCGGAGAAAGGCAGGCTCGGCACGGTCCACTTCGCTCTCGGCGACAACCACAACGCCTACCCGGGCGGACAGAACGTGAGCTCGCTCCACCTCGACGGCGTCGTGCTCGATGCCAGCCTGCAGATCGTCGACGACGGGACCTGGATCCTGCGAGACGGCGAGTGGGTCCTGTGAGTGACGTCGCCGTCATCTCGCTCGAGCAGGTCGACCCGATCGAGCTCCCGCACGGAAGCTGGAGCCGAATGCTCGTGACGGACAAGCAGACCGACGGGAACCGCGCTTCGCTCGGCTACTCCGTCTTCACGCCGGGGACCGAGCTCACACCCGTGAAGCACGAGACCGAGGAGGTGGCGTACGTCGTCAGCGGGCGAGGAGAGCTCCGCCTCGATGACCGGGCCGTGCCTTTTGCGCCCGGCGATGCCCTCTACATCCCGGCCGGCACGTGGCACGCAGTCGCCAACACCGGAGCCGACGAAGTGATCATGGTCTTCGGCTTTCCGCATCCGGACTACCCGCCCACCGAACGCCGTTAGTGCTGGCAACCGCGCAGTCCCTTCGCGAGCAGGTCGCCTGCGCGTGTCGCATTCTTGCGCTCGAGGGGTACGCTGACCTCACGCTCGGCCACGTCAGCGGCCGCATTCCTGGAACCCCCACGGTCTACATCAAGCGGAGGGGCATCGCTCTGGGCGAGACCGAGCCCGACGACGTCATCTCATTCGAGCTCGACGATGCTGATGCGCTCGACTCGCCGGAGATGCATCTCGAGGCTGTGCTCCACACCGAGGTCTACCGGGCGCGGCCCGACGTCGGCGCCGTCGTCCATGGGCATCCACCCTACGCCACCGCCCTTGCGGCGACCGGAGCGTCCCTCGAGTTGCTGACACACGACGCCGTGCTCTTCGTCGACGGCCTGGCGGTGTACGACGAGACCGCCGAACTGATCACCCAAACCCATCAGGGTCGGGCGGTGGCGGCTGCGCTCGCCGATCGCAACGCGGTCTTGCTGCGGAACCACGGCGTGCTGGCGGTCGGGTGCGACGTGCCCTGGGCGGTGCTCGTCGCGTGCACACTCGAGCGTGCGGTCCGCCTGCAGGCGGTCGCTTCCGCCCTCGGCGCTCTGCGCCCGATCGATGAGCAGCTCGCACGTCGCATGTATCCGGCCAAGTACCACGACGGCCTGGTCGAGGAGTACTGGCAGGCCTGGCTCAGGAAGCTCGAGCGCCCCGTCGACGACGCCCCGCCGGGTTCGTGATCGTCGAGTTGAACCTGAACGGACGCCCGGTCCGCGACGACGTCGCGCCGCAGACGCTCCTGCTCGACTACCTGCGCGAGGTTCACGCGCTCACGGGCGCCAAACGGTCGTGCGACGTCCAGGTGTGCGGGACGTGCACGGTGCTCGTCGACGGCCTCCCCGTCAGCTCCTGCTGCACGCTCGTGGCGGATGTCGACGGCCGGGACGTCCTCACGATCGAGGGGTTCGCCGAGCTGCGGGAGTTCGAGCGGTTCGAGCGCGCGTTCGTCGACCACGCCGCGCTCCAATGCGGCTTCTGTACGGGCGGGATGCTACTGACGACGAAGTTCCTGCTCGACGAAATGCGGCCGACGACGAACGAGGAGATCCGGCGCGGCCTCTCCGGCAACCTCTGCCGCTGCACCGGCTATCACGGGATCGTCGAGGCTGTGGCCGAGCTCGCAGGAGTCAACGCATGAGCATCCTAGAGCGGCCGCCACTCGCCCAGGTCGGTCGCTCCGTTCCGCGGCGCGACGCGCACGAGAAGCTCCGAGGGGCCGCGCAGTTCGTCGGCGACATCGTGGTCCCGCGGATGGTGCACGGGAAGGTGCTGCGGTCGCCGTTCGCCCACGCCAGAGTGCTGGCCGTCGACGCGAGCGAGGCCGAGGCGCTACCCGGCGTCGTCTGCGTCCTCACCGGTAACGACCTCACCGACCTCGACCCCTACTGGGGCCACGCGATCAAGGACCGCCCGATCGTCGCGCTCGACCGTGTGCGCTTCGCCGGTGAGCCGGTGGCGGCGGTTGCCGCCGTGGACGAATCGACGGCAGCGGCGGCCCTGAACGCGATCCGTGTCGAGTACGAGGAGCTCCCGGTCGCGGGCACAATCGAAGAGGCGCTCGCCGGCGGCGCGCCGATGCTTCACGAGGGCCCGATCCGACCGGGGCTCTTCCACGGGCTCGGCGAGCTTCCGCCCCGCGAGGGAAACGTCTGCTACCGCTATCGGATCGACCGCGGGGAACTGCAGTCGGTGTTCGCGCGGGCCGACCTCGTCGTCGAGGGCGAGTACTCCTTCCCAGCCGTCTACCAGTACGCGATGGAGACGCATACGGTCGTCGCACAGGTCGAGGGTCAGGAGATAACGGTGTGGTCGACGTGCCAGCATCCGTTCCTCGTCCGCGCGGAGCTCGCCGACCTGTTCGCGGTCCCGCTCACGAACGTCCGCGTCGTCGTCCCCTATCTCGGCGGCGGCTTCGGCTCGAAGTCGTATACGAAGATGGAGCCGCTGACGGTGGCGCTCGCGCGCAAGGCCGGCCGGCCGGTGCGAATCCAGAACCGCGTCGACGAATCGATGGTGACGACGCGGCGACACGGCCTGCGCTGCCGGATGCGCACCGCCCGATCTGCATCGAGTCGCCTTGCAGGCCGGCCGGGCCCAGGAACTCGCAGTGCCGCGTGCACGTCCCCGGAGCGCCTGCGAAGCCCGCGGCGCCGAAGGTGGTGCAGCTGCACTCC
>JBGPYI010000106.1:0-7468 GCA_041493175.1 Gaiellaceae bacterium
CGCCGCACCTCGGTGACAACTTCCCCGCCCACGCGCCCGACCGCCTGCATCGCGAGCGACGCGAACAGGAACGACATCAACCCGCCGATGAAGAGACCGGCGATCACCCACGCGTCGCCGAGGCTGAACGTCGAGGACAGGCCCTCGTCGGCGAGCCCGGTCGTGTACGAGTCGAAGAGGACGAGCGCCGCAAGCGCGGCCGAACCGATCGCGTAGCCCTTCGTCACCGCCTTCGTCGTGTTGCCGACAGCGTCAAGCGGATCCGTGATCGCACGCACGGACTCGTCCAGGTTCGCCATCTCCGCGATGCCGCCGGCGTTGTCGGTCACCGGGCCGTACGCGTCGAGCGCGACGATCAGGCCCGTCATCGAGAGCTGCGCCATCACCGCGACGCCGATCCCGTAGAGCCCGGCGAAGTGATGCGCGATCAGGATCCCCGCGGCGATCACGATCACAGGCAGCGCCGTCGCCTGCATCCCGACCGCGAGGCCCTCGATGATGTTCGTCGCGTGTCCGGTCTGGGACGCGGAGGAGATGGACTTCACCGGCCCCCAACGCGAGCCGGTGTAGTACTCCGTGATCGCGACAAGCAGGAATGTCACGACGAGGCCGACGAGTGAGGCGCAGTAGAGGTCAGTGAAGCTGAACTTGCCGTTGTCGTAGGCCATCGTCACCGGGATGAACCCGATCGCCGACAGCACGGTCGCGACGAGCACGGCCTTGTAGAGCGCGTTCATGATGTTGCCCCTCCGCCCGACGCGAGCGAAGAACGTGCCGATCACGGAAGCGAGGATCGACATGCCGCCGAGCACGAGCGGGTAGAGGGCGAGCCCGCTCGACGGGAACTGCGTACCGAGCAGCATCACGGCGACCGCGGTCACGGCATAGGTCTCGAACAGGTCCGCGGCCATGCCTGCGCAGTCGCCCACGTTGTCGCCGACGTTGTCCGCGATCACGGCCGGGTTGCGCGGATCGTCCTCGGGGATGCCGGCTTCGATCTTTCCGACCAGGTCGGCGCCGATGTCGGCGGCCTTCGTGTAGATGCCGCCGCCGAGCCGCGCGAAGACGGAGATGAGCGAGCCGCCGAAGGCCAGGCCGATCAGATCGTGGATCGCCGAGTCCGCCGAGTTGCCCAACCAGCCCGTAAGGGCCCAGTAGTACCCCGCTACGCCGAGCAGGGCCAGGCCCACGACCATCATGCCCGTCACCGAGCCGGCGCGGAACGCGACGTTCAGAGCCGGCTTGAGCCCTCCACGCGCCGCCTCGGCCGTTCGCACGTTCGCACGCACCGCGACGTTCATCCCGATGAACCCGGCGCCCGCGGAGAGGATCGCGCCGACCAGGAAGCCGACGGCCGTACCCCAGCCCAGCTTGTTGTAGAAGCCGAGGAGCAGGAACGGCACGATCGAGACGGCGGCGATCGTCATGTACTGCCGGCGCAGGTAGGCGGCGGCCCCCTCCTGGACGGCCCTGGAGATCTCCCTCATTCGCTCGTTGCCGGCCGGCCGGCCGAGCAGCCAGACGGTCAGGCCGATGCCGTAGGCGATGGCTACGCCGGCGCAGACGAGCGCAAACAGCACCGGATGGTTGTTGAAGAAGCTCCCGACGATCAGCGTTCGTACCCCCTCACAAAGTCCGCGCCGAGTGACCTCGGCGCGGCGGGTTTCTATCACATGGCGCTCCCTGGAGCGCCGTTTCTCACATCAGGCGGCCGCTTCGTCGGGGGCGGCCGGCCGGGCGAGCTCGAGCGGCGACAGGGTGCCGACGAGCTCGGGGTGGGCGATGCGAACGTGCAGGTCGGCGTTCTGGAGGAGCTCCTCCCCGTCCTCCCCCCAGAGGACATGGCCACAACCGCAGCGGATCACTCCGGCGATATCGATAGCCATCTCGCCAACAGGACGGCGCAGACCGGCCCGTTCTTCCTCCCCGTCAGCCCTCGCCCTTGGCGGCGTCGGCGTACGCGAGCTGGAGGTTCGCAGTCACCTGCTTGAAGTCCCGCACGAGCTCCTCGCTCGCAGATCCGTCGAGCACGGGAACGAGCGCACGAAGGGCTTCGATGGCGAGGCGGGCCTGGTCGAGGTCGCGGTCCTGCTCGGAGAGCCGGCGGTACCCGAGCGACGAGACCGTGTAAAGCGTCTGAACGAGGAGGTCTGAGACCTTGAGCGTCTTCAACTCCTCTTCGAGTTGTTTCAGGAGCTCGTCGTCGGAGGGCAGCCGGCTCTCGGTCACGAAGGCTCCCACAGCTCGAAGCGGTTTCCCTCGAGGTCGCGCGCCCAGGCGAACCGTCCGTACTCCATCTCCTCGACACGGTCGTCGACGTCGACACCCGCCGCGCGGAGTTGCGCAAGCATGGCGTCGAGATCGCGGACGCGGAAGTTGACCATCAGTTGCTGTCCACTGGATCCGAAGTATCCGGTGTCGGCTGGAAACGGCGCCCAGACGGTCTGATCGCCGTCCTTCGAGGTGAACGTGGTGCCGTATGGCTTCATGTCGATGCCGAGGTACTCGGCGTACCACGCGCGCAGAGCGACGGGATCGCTCGCGCGGAAGAAGACACCGCCGACTCCTTCGACCGCCTCACCCACCGACCCGCTCCCGCGGCCGGCGGACGAGCTCGGCGAACACGTCGCGATGCGAGCCGAGCTCCGCGACACGCTCGTACTGGCGCTCGGCGGCATTCGCCGCCGGGACTGCGAGGTAGGGCGCCGCGCCGATCTCCTCGGCGACGGGGAGCACCCACTCGATCAGCGCTTCGATGCGCGCCCGAGCCGGGACGACCTCGCCGCGCTCGAAGTCGATGAGCCCGTCCGTCAGCCCGTACCGGATCGCACGCCACAGGTTCTCCTCGATTAGACGGCCCGGCACATTTGGCAGCGCCTCCCCTTCGTCGATCGCGCGCGCAAAGCGCGTCCCCAGCGCGTAGATCAGCGCTGCAAGCGACTGCGCCTCGCGCAGGTCGGGCTGCGCGTCACAGATACGAACCTCCACGGTCGGAAAAGCCAGATGCGGACGCACGCTCCACCAGATCTGCGTGTGCTCGACGATCGACCCGGTCGTGTAGAGCAAACGGATGTAGTCCTCGTACGCGGCCCACCCGTCGAACGCGTCCGGAACGCCACAGCGCGGGAACAGCTTCGTGAAGATCTCGGTTCGCACCGAGTGGAGGCCTGTGACGCAGTCCTCGAGGAACGGCGAGCTGGCTGACAGTGCGAGGAGCTCCGGCAGGACGTTGCGGAACGCGTTGCACACGGCGATCGCGCGATCGGCGCCGCGAATCCCGATGTGAGCGTGGATGCCGAAGCTGTTGTTGCGCCAGACGACGTACTGCAGGATCTCGTTGTTCCGCCGGTAGTGCGGCGTGTCGATGATGCGCTGGTCTTGCCAGCGACTCCAGGGATGAGTGCCCGTCGAAGCGAGCCCGACTCCGAATCGGTCGGCAAGCTCCCCCAGCTGCGTGCGACGCTCGGCCATCCGCTCGGCCGCTTCGCCGAAGTTCGCGCAACGACCGCTCTTCACCTCGATCTCGGATGCGATCAGCTCGCCGACAAGGTGCTCGTCGAGCTCCGTTCCCGCCGCCCCGGCCTTGAGCTCCTCGAAGCGGTTCGTCAGCTCGAGCGTGTCGGGATCGAGGAGTGCGAACTCTTCCTCCACGGCAATCGTGAAGTCCGGTCCGTCCTCGAAAGCCTCGCGCGCGGAGCGGATCTGCTCCTCGGGAGCGAGTCGTTGCTGGTCACCCACTTCACTAGCGTAAATGAAGCAATGGGGGCTAACCGCTGCCGATGGGCTCGAGCAGACGTGCGGCGACACTCGTCCAGCTCCAGCGCTCGACGGCGGCTCGCCGGGCGGCCGCGCCGAGCTCCGCGCGCGTTTCGGACGGAAGGGCGAGCAACTCGTTGAGCTTCGCGGCGAGGTCGGCCGCGTCCCCGTTCGCGAAGCTCGCCAGGTGCCTGTGCTCCGCGGGGTACTCGGCTTCCAGGCCCTCCGCGATCTCCGCAAGCCCTGAGTGGCGAGCCACGAGCGGCGGCGAGCCGGCAGCCGCCGCCTCGGCAGCGACCATTCCGAAAGCCTCCGGGAAAGTCGAGGGGACGACCGTGACGTCGGCGAGCGGGAGCAGGTGCACGAGGTGCCGGTGTTCGAGCGGCCCGGTGAAGAGCGTCCCCGGCGGGGCGATCAGCTCCAGCTCCTGCCGGTAGTCGCCGAAGCCGACGATCAGCGCGCGCGAGCCGACGCTGCGCAGCGCCTCCAGCAGGACATGGACGCCCTTGTTGTACAGGAGCTTGCCGAAATAGACGACGGTCGGCTCGTCTGTGGCGAAGAATTCTTCGAGACGCGCGGCGTTGCCATCGTCCGGTTGCCGCTCGTTGGAGTTCGCCGGGTTGGCTGCGTCCGCACGCGCTTCCTCGAGCAGCCGCGCCAGGGCCGCGCTGCGCGAGCTGGGCCGGAACTCCTCGACGTCGACGCCCGGCGGCACCTCGTGCACGCGCTCGACGTGGCCGACCACCTCCTCCAGGACGCTGCGGATGTGCGCCGACCCGACGAAGACCGCCTCCGCGCCCGCCAGGCACTCGCGCCCCCAGGCGGCGAGCTCCTCGTTGCCGCGCATCGAGTACTCGAGCTCTGACCCGTGCGCCTTCACGGCAAACGGCATTCCGCTGGCGAAGCCGACCGCGGCCCCGAGCAAAACGTGGTTCGCGAAGACCAGATCCGCGGGCATCTGCGCGCACAACGCCGTCGCGTTGAGCGCGACGTAGCGTTCTCGCTCGGCGCACGTGCAGTCCTGCAGCAGCTTCGCCTCGAGGCCCTCGTAGCGGTCGAGCACGAAGACCGGGAGCAGCCCGCCGACGTTCGGTCGAAATACTCTCGCACCCCCGAGGTCGTAACGCTCGGGATGGGGTTCCTGGCAGACCACGACGACGTCGTGGCCGGCGCGGCTCCATTCACGCGCGAGTGCACGCGTGTAGACGTTGGACCCCGTTCCACCGAGCAGGTACCCGTGCCAGAGCAGGATCCGCATGGCCCCGCTCGACGCCGCTACGTCAAGTAGAAGTAGAGCGCGTAGAGCAGCTCGACCGCCGGATTCGACGTGTGGACAGCCACGTCTTGCGGCACGTCGAGCAGGGCTTCCGAGTAGTTGAAGATGATCCTCACGCCCGATGCGACCAGGTCGTCCGCAACGCGCTGCGCGTTGTCGGCGGGAACGGCCACGACGCCGACGATGATGTTCTTCTCCCGGATCGTGTTTGAGAGGCGCGCGTAGTCGCTCACGGGAACGTTGCCGACCGGGCGACCCACTTTGTCCGGATCGGTGTCGAACACGGCGGCGATGTTGATCCCGTGCTCTGCGAAGATCGGCGAGCTGGCAATCGCCTGCCCGAGGCGCCCCGCTCCGATCAAAGCGATGTTGTGCTGTCCCTGGGTGCGGAGGATCTTGCGGATCTCTCCGAGCAGCGAGTCGATGTTGTAGCCGACCCCGCGCTTGCCGAACTTCCCGAACGCGGAGAGGTCGCGCCGGATCTGGGTCGCGTTGATGTTCGTGTAGTCGGAGATCTCCTGGGAGGAGATCCGCTCCTTCCCCATCTTCTTCGCCTGCGTCAGCACCTGGAGGTAGCGGGACAGACGCGCCGCCACTCCGACCGTCAAACGATCAGCCACAGCCACCGGGCTCCTGGATTCGAGAGTTTGTGACAACCCGAACCCGTTGTATCACGCGACGCCGGGGCCGCGCGTAGGTCAACTTTGTGCGGCCACTTTGCGGCGAAAGGCATCAGGGTCCACGTGGTAGACAAAGGCCCGCTCGCCGTCGATCTCCAGCACGGGAAGCCACTCCCGGTAGCGCGCCTCCAGTCCCGGATCGCCGTCGATCTCGACCTCCTCGAGGTCGAATGGGATCTCTTGCCGAATCTCGGCGACGATCCCTCGTGCGCGCTCGCACAGGTGGCAGCCCTTTGCGTGGTAGAGGACGACCTTCGCTTCGCCGTGCGCAGCCATCACCCGCGGAGGCTAAGCAACATCGCTCTGGCGTGATGACGTTGCGGAGCGGAGGGGCGTGACCGCGTCACGCCGTAACGCCCAGAACAGCCGGCTTTCGGGCGAGGAGGGGCGTACGGGGGAACCATGGGTTCCCCCGTGGAACTACGGATAGATGCCGCGCGTGACGGTGGCCTCGGCGACGCGCTGGACGGCCAGGCCATAGGCGCCCATGCGCATCGACACGTCTCGGCTCTCCATCGTGGTCCACGTCTCGTTGAACGCGCGCGTGATGATGTCGTTCAGCTTGGCGTTCACCTCGGCTTCCTTCCAGAAGTACTCCTGCAGCCCCTGGACCCATTCGAAGTAGGAGACAATGACGCCCCCCGCGTTCGCGAGGATGTCCGGGAGGACGAGCACGCCCCTCTCCTCGAGAATCTCGTCGGCGGTAGGCGTTACCGGGCCGTTGGCGCCCTCGACGATGATCTTCGCCTTGACCTTGTCGGCGTTCTCGGCGGTGATCACCTGCTCCAGCGCGCACGGCGCGAGGACGTCGCACTCGAGCAGGAGCAGGTCCTCGTTCGAGATCGGCTCGGCGCCCCTGAAGCCCGCGAGCGAGCCGGTCTCGCGCTTGTGCGCGATCGCAGCCTGGACGTCGATGCCGTTCGGGTTGTGGAGGCCGGAGGTCGAGTCCGAGACGGCGATCACCGTCGCGCCGTCCTCTGCGAGGAATTTCGCGAGATGCGAGCCCACGTTGCCGAAGCCCTGCACCGCGACGGTCGCACCCTCAAGCGACATTTGCCGCTTGCGCACCGCCTCGCGCACGCAGTAGAGGGCGCCGCGCGCCGTCGCCTCTTCGCGGCCGAGCGAGCCGCCGATCGCGAGGGGCTTACCCGTGACGACTCCGAGCACCGAATGGCCCTTGTTCATCGAGTACGTGTCGAAGATCCACGCCATCACGCGCCCGTCGGTGCCGACGTCCGGCGCGGGGATGTCCTTCTCCGGCCCGATCTCGTTGATGATCTCCGAGGTGAAGCGGCGCGTCATGCGCTGCAGCTCGCCCTCTGACATCGTCTTGGGATTGCAGACGACGCCGCCCTTGGCGCCGCCGAACGGGATTCCGGCCAGAGCGCACTTCCACGTCATCCACATCGCGAGCGCCTTGACCTCGTCGAGCGTGACGTCGGGGTGGTAGCGGATGCCGCCTTTGGAGGGGCCGCGGGCGACGTTGTGCGTGACGCGGTACCCCTGGAAGGCCTGGGTCCTGCCGTCGTCCATCGAGACGGGAACCGAAACGGCCAGCGCCTTCTTGCACTCCTGCAAGACGTTGATGAGATTGGGATCGATCGCGAACGTGTCGGCGACCTTCCTCAGCTGGGACTTCGCGATCTCGTAGGGGTTCTCGCGAAGGTGCGAGACGGGCGCGTCGACGGTGGTCACTTCAGCTCCTTTTCCGCGCAAATGGGAACATTTTTGGCTGGGCCGGGCGGGCGGAGCCTAC
>JBGPYI010000172.1:0-5225 GCA_041493175.1 Gaiellaceae bacterium
AAGGAGGCGCTCAAGGGCGCGGACATGGTCTTCGTCACAGCAGGAGAAGGCGGCGGCACCGGCACGGGTGGCGCGCCAATCGTCGCGGAGCTCGGGCAAGAGATCGGCGCACTGACGGTCGGCGTCGTCACGCGGCCGTTCGCGTTCGAGGGCCGCAAGCGCTCCGACCAGGCGGAGCGCGGCATCGACCAGCTGCGCGACCGCGTCGACACGTTGATCGTGATCGAGAACGACCGGCTGCTGCAGGTCGTCGAGCGCCAGACCTCGGTCGTCGAGGCGTTCCGGATGGCGGACGACATCCTGCGCCAGGGCGTCCAGGGGATCACCGATCTGATCACGGAGCCGGGCCTCGTGAATCTGGATTTCGCCGACGTCAGGACGATCATGCGTGACGCCGGCTCGGCGTTGATGGGCATCGGCCGCGCATCGGGTGAGAACCGCGCGGCGGAGGCCGCGCGAACGGCCGTCTCGTCTCCGCTCCTCGAGGCGTCGATCGAAGGGGCGACCGGAATCCTGCTCAACATCACCGGCGGTTCGGACATCGGCCTCTTCGAGGTCAACGAGGCCGCCGAGGTCGTCACGGGGGCTGCGGACCAGAACGCCAACGTCATCTTCGGCGCCGTGATCGACGATTCGATCGGCGATGAGGTCCAGGTCACAGTCATCGCGACCGGCTTCGGCGGCCAGGGTCGCCGGCGCCGGCGTCGCGAGACCGAGCGGGAGCCGCGGATTCCGGCGGCGCCCACCGAGGGCTTCGACGTCTCGCAGGAAGTGCTCGACGTGCCCTCGTTCCTCCGCGACGACTAACCGTCCGGCGCCAGGTTTCGGGATTTCCCGGACGCGGTAGGCGACCTCTGCCCTCTTGGGGAGTTCATCGT
This sequence comes from Gaiellaceae bacterium, assembly GCA_041493175.1. GTDB lineage: Bacteria > Actinomycetota > Thermoleophilia > Gaiellales > Gaiellaceae > 3-1-20CM-4-69-9. The sequence continues at coordinate 879 of JBGPYI010000172.1, forward strand.
CCCTGGTTGGCCCCACGACCCGGTCCGTCGCTCCGGTTGCGCCTTCTAGAGACACAGCCGGAGCGGCACCTTTCCGACGCTCGTTAGCATCGTCGGCCTATGGCCCAGATGCTGCTCCGGACGCCGCTCCACGACCGGCACGTCGCCCTCGGGGCGCGCATGGTCCCGTTCGCCGGCTGGGAGATGCCGGTGCAGTACGAAGGCGTCATCTCCGAGCACCGCGCGGTCCGCGCTGACTGCGGCGTCTTCGACGTGTCGCACATGGGTGAGTTCGAGGTCGAGGGCCCTCGCGCGACAGAGCTCTTGCAGGCGACGCTCTCGAACGATCTCGACAAGATCGGACCGGGCCAGGCGCAGTACACCCTCATGACGAACGACCGCGGCGGGATCATCGACGACCTGATCGTCTACCGACTCGAGGAGTTCCGCTATCTGCTGATCGTGAACGCCGCCAACCGCGAGGCCGACCTCCGCTGGCTCAAGGAGCGGGAGATCCCGGGCTCCGACGTGCGCGACGTCTCGGACGAGTACGCGCTGCTCGCCGTTCAGGGGCCCCGCGCGATCGGGCGCCTGGGCCTGCCCGAGGCCGGGCAGTTCACGTTCGCCGAGGGGGCGATCGACGGGATTCAGTGCATGGTGAACCGCACCGGTTACACCGGGGAGGCAGGCTGCGAGATCCTCGTCATGGCGGAGGACGCCGGCGACCTCTGGGACCGCGTGCTCGAGCGCGGCGCCGTTCCGTGTGGACTGGGAGCGCGCGACACGCTGCGGCTCGAAGCCTCGCTGCCGCTGCACGGCAACGACATCACGCCCGAGACGGACGCGATCTCCGCCGGGCTCGGCTGGTGCTGCGCGCTGGACAAGGAGTTCTCGGGCGCCGCGGAGCTACGCGAGCTCAAGGCTCGCGGCCCCGAGCGAAAGCTCGTCTCCTTCGTGCTGGAGGAGAAGGCGGTGCCGAGGCAGGGCATGGCGATCGAGGGCGGCGGCGAGGTCACTTCGGGAACGCATTCGCCGATGCTCGACCGAGGCATCGGGATGGGCTACGTCCGTGCAAACTCCGCGACGCCGGACACCGAGCTGGCGATCGACGTCCGCGGGAAGTCGCGGCGGGCACGCGTCGTCAAGAGACCGATCTACAAGCGAGAGGAGTAGCGCCAGTTGGCTGCGAGCGAGACCTATCCCGACGATCTGAAGTACCACTCCGAGCACGACTGGGCCCGCATCGAGGGCGACGAGGCCGTGCTCGGCATCACGTGGTTCGCGCAGGACGCGCTCGGGGAGCTCGTCCACTACGAGCCGCCGAACGAGGGTGACACGATCGCGAAGGATTCGGCGTACGGCGAGGTGGAGTCGGTGAAGGCGGTCTCGGACGTGATCGCCCCGCTATCCGGCGAGGTGCTCGAGGTGAACGCGAAGGTTGTCGAGGAGCCGGAGACCGTCAACGACGATCCGTACGGCGAAGGATGGCTGATCCGGATCCACCTCTCGGATCCGTCGGAGGCCGACTCACTGCTGGACGTCGGCGCCTACAAGCAGGTCGTCGCAGACTCTTGATGTCGCGAAAAATGCTGCGCATTTTCCGCGATGAGGGTTAGTCCCTTCGCTTCGCTCGGGATACCGGGATGAGTTATCTATCGTTGACGGAACGTGACCGCGAGGAGATGCTCGCGGAGATCGGGGTCTCCTCCGTCGAGGAGCTCTTCCGCGACATTCCCGAAGGCGTGCGCCTCGGGCGCGCGCTCGACCTCGAGCCGCAGCTCTCCGAGCAGGAGCTCTCGCGCCACCTCGAGGAGCTCGCAGCACGGAATGTCGACACGAGCAAGGAGCTCTCGTTCCTGGGCGCCGGCATCTACGACCACTACGTCCCGGCAGTCGTCGACACCGTGCTCCAGCGTGGCGAGCTGCTCACGGCGTACACGCCGTACCAGCCGGAGATGAGCCAGGGCGTGCTCCAGGCGATCTTCGAGTACCAGACCGTGATCTGCGAGCTGACCGGGATGGACGTCTCGAACGCGTCGGGCTACGACGGCACGACCGTCGCAGCCGACGCCTGCTACATGGCGAAGCACGCGACGGGAAGGACGAAGGTCGTGGTGACAGAGGCGACGAACCCGCAGGTGCGGCAGGTGGTCAAGACCTACGCGCCCGGTTTCGGGCTCGACATCGTCGAGGTGCCGCATCGCGGGGGCGTAACGGACCCCGACGAGCTGCGCCGCGCGGCGACGGATGCGGCATGCGTGATCTTCCAGCAGCCGAACTTCTTCGGCTGCCTCGAGCCGGCACCGGACCTCGCCGCCGCGGCGAACGACGCGGAAGCGATCGCCGTTGCGCACGTCGACCCGATCTCTCTCGGCGTGCTCGAAGCGCCGGGGGCCTACGGCTGCGGCATGGCGATCGGCGAGGGCCAGAGCGCGGGCAACTACCAGTCCTTTGCCGGGCCTCATTACGGCTTCCTCGCTGCGCGGAGCAAGTTCATCCGCCGCATGCCGGGCCGGATCGTCGGTGAGACGCTGGACGCCGCTGGAGAGCGCGGCTATGTCCTGACCCTGCAGACCCGCGAGCAGCACATCCGCCGCGAGAAGGCGACCTCGAACATCACGACCAACCAGACGCTGCTTGCGCTCGCCGGCCTCGTGCACCTTTCGTGGCTGGGGCCGCAGGGATTGCGCGAGCTGGGGGAGACCTGCATGAGCCTCTCGGCCTACGCGAAGAGCAGGCTGATGGACGTCGGGCTCGAGCCGGCGTTTCCTGAACGGGCAACATTCAAGGAGTTTGCCGTCCGCACCGGACGGAGCGCTGCCGACACAATTCGCGGCGCCCGCCAACGCGGTGTACACCCAGGCTATGCACTCGGCCGCGACTATCAAGGCATCGACGACGCGTTGCTCGTCGCGGTCACCGAGCGCCGCACGCCCGCGGACATCGACCGGCTCGTGGAAGCGCTGACGCCGTGAAACTGATCTTCGAGAAGTCGCAGCCCGGCCGGCGCGGCGGGGAACTGCCGCGCTACGACGTCCCGCCCGCGAAGGTGCCCGACGAGTTGCGGCGCGAGACTCCGCCGCGGTTGCCCGAGCTCGCCGAGCCCGAGATCGTAAGACACTTCACCGAGCTCTCGACACGCAACTTCGGCATCGACACGGGCTTCTATCCGCTCGGCTCCTGCACGATGAAGTACAACCCGCGCGTCAACGAGCGGCTGGCGATGCTGCCCGGCTTCCGGGACCTCCATCCCTACCAGGAGGAAGATGCGATCCAGGGCGCGCTCGAGTTGATGTTGCGGCTGCAGGATGCGCTGATCGAGGTGTCAGGCCTGCACGCGTGCTCGCTGCAGCCGGCCGCGGGCGCACAGGGGGAACTGACGGGCTTGATGCTCATGCGCGCCTACTTCGCCGACCGCGGAGAGGCCGACCAGCGCGACACGATCATCACCGCCGACACGGCGCACGGCACGAATCCCGCGAGCGTCACGATGGCCGGGTACAAGCTCGCCAAGGCCGAGACCGACGCCCGCGGAAACGTCGACATCGCGAACCTCCGGGAGATGGTGAACGAGCGCACCGCCGGGCTCATGCTGACCAACCCCTCGACGCTCGGGCTCTTCGACGAGCACATCGAGGAGATCGCGGAGATCTTCCACGAGGTGGGCGCTCTCCTCTACTACGACGGTGCCAACCTGAACGCCGTCTGCGGCATCTCGAGACCCGGTGACATGGGTTTCGACATCGTGCACATCAACCTGCACAAGACCTTCTCGCAACCGCACGGCGGCGGCGGGCCAGGCGGTGGGCCGATCGTCGTGCGCGACACGCTCGAGCCCTTCCTGCCGGTTCCGGCCGTGGTCCGGGACGGCGAGCGGTTCCGTCTCGACTACGACCGTCCGAAGTCGATCGGCAAGGTGCGCGGCTTCACGGGACCGTTCGGCGTCTTCGTTCGCTCCTACGCGTACATCCGCTCCTACGGGCCGCACCTGCGGGAGATGTCCGAGGCCGCCGTCCTGAACGCCAACTACCTGCTCGCCCGGCTCAGGGAGGCATACGACCTCCCGTACGACCGACTCGCGATGCACGAGTTCGTGCTGAGCGCGCGCTCACTGAAGCGCGAGCACGGCATCTCGGCGCTCGACGTCGCGAAGCGACTGATGGACTACGGCTTCCATCCGCCGACGATCTACTTCCCGCTCGTCGTCCCCGAGGCGCTGATGATCGAGCCGACGGAGACCGAGGCTAAGGAGACGTTGGATGAGTTCGCGGAGGCGATGCTCGCGATCGCGCGGGAGGCAAAGGAGGACCCTGAAGTGCTCCACGACGCCCCGCACGGACAGCCGGTGCGCCGGCTCGACGAGGTGCT
>JBGPYI010000170.1:0-5257 GCA_041493175.1 Gaiellaceae bacterium
CCGCGCACTCTTACGAGGGTGCGGGCCGGTGATTGTTCCCTTCCGTGCGGGCACGGGCGCTGAAGCGTCCGCGCCCGCATCAGCCCGCCTCCAGCTAGTGCGGCTTCGCCTGCACTAGCTTCCGGCTTCGGCGCACGAACAACCTGAGCCCTACCGCGAGCAAAACACCGACGAAAGCGCCGCCGATCACGTCGAAGGGGTAGTGCACCCCGACGTACACGCGCGAAAACGCAACCGCCGCCGCGAGCACGTAGAGGAACGGCGCGAAGCGCGGAAACGCGAACGAGAGCATCGTCGCTGCGGCGAAGCTCGTGGCCGCGTGGCCGGACGGGAACGATGCGTCGTGTGGGACGTGCACCAGCGTCCTCGGCTCCGCATAACGCAGCGATGGACGCGGCCGGTCGAAGAGCGCCTTCAGGCCCATCGCCGACCAGTCTGCGAGCGCGACCGCAATCACAGTGAGGGCGAAGACGCCCCAGCGCCGATAGGCCCCGCAGAGCACGAGCGCGAGGACGATCCACAGGAGCCCGAGTCGGCCGGCGTACGAGAGCCCTTCGAAGACTGGATTCAGCCAGCCCGCACGATGGTGGACGACCCAACGCTCGAGGAGGCGGTCGAGTGAGATCAGGCCGGAACGATCTGCTTCGTCTGCTCGATCAGCGCGCGCAGGTCGAACGGCTTGCCGACGAAGCCCTGCGCACCACGCTGGGCCGCTTCACTCCCGGCATCGAGCTGGCCGCTGAACATGACGACCGGGATCGAGCCGACACCGTGCCGCTCCTGCACGCGTCGCAACATCTCCCAGCCGTCGACCTGCGGCATCATCACGTCGAGCAGGATCAGATCGGGCGCCTCATCCTCGAGAGCCGCGAGCCCGTCCTCGGCGTTCGCCGCCTCGCGAACGGCGTAGCCCTCCATCTCCAGGTTGACGCGCACGACGTCGCGCACCTGCGGGTCGTCGTCGACAAGCAGCACGAGCGGGCCGCGGGCCGGCTTTCCGGGGCCCGAGCGCTCGAGGAAGGCCTCGAGGTCGCCGCGCTTGAACCGGCGATGCCCGCCGGGGGTGTAGAAGGCCGGGACTCGCCCCACGTCGGACCATTTCCTGATCGTGCTCTGCGCGACGCCCAGGAATTTCGCCGCCTGGCCGAGCGTCAGCCAGTCGCTCTCGCCGGCAGCAGCCCGCCGTGAACCAGGTTCTCGCGTCGCCACCCCGCAAATCTACCCAAACGTGCGCCTTCCTACCACGGCGAGTCAGGGAGTAATGGTCGAACCTTGGTCTCCGGCGGTCGGGAGGTGGAGCGTGCGGTCGAAGGTGACCGTCCGGCCCGGCCGGGGGTTGTCCTGGATCGCCTGCCCGAGCGCCACGCCGAGGGAGAAGACCAAGACGACCAGGAGCACGCGGACGCTCCACCGGATCACCTCCTGACGCCGCCGCTCCCGGCGGCGTTCGTCGCGCTCGACCGGGGTCAGCGCCGTCACGGCGTGTAGTCGACCGCGCCGCGCTGGTAGAGATGGAATGCCGCATCCTCCACCAGAGCGAGCGTGCGGGGCCAACCGGGCGTCGCCGCATGCTCGGAGACCGAGTCGCGCACCCATGCTTCCGCCCGCTCGTAGAGGGCCACCAACTCCTCCAGCGTGAACGTCTGCCCGATCCGGCGGCGCAGCTCTCCGGTGACGACCTCCAACTGCACGCCCAAGCGGTCGGCCGCTACGGGATCGCGCGACGCCGCCTGGAAGCGGCGGTAGCCGTCTTCCCACTCTCGTCTCGCGACGTCGATCACTACCGACACGGGCGCAGAACCTATCCGTTACGGAGCGCAGCAAACCGACGGCCAGGCCGGGTCGAGCTCCGCGAGGATCTGCTCGCCCAGCTCGTAGCCCGGGCGCGCCAGCGCGAACGCCACGTGGGCGTGCAGGCACTTGAGGCTTCCGGCTCCGGCACGCGCGCCGCCCACGCCGAGGTCGAGCTCGGGCCGCAGCTGCCGCTGCTCTGCGTGCGCGCGCTTCAGGCTCGCAGCCAGCCCAGGATCGGCGGCGGCAGCGCGGGTCCAGCGCTCAACGCCGCCGGCCGCTTCAAGCCGGGACACCGCCACGACGAGCTGGGGGCACGTGAGCCAGTAGGTCGTCGGGAACGGCTCGCCGCTGTCGTCGAACGCGTGCTGCTCCGTGACCGCGGGATGCCCGAACGGGCAGCGGACCACGACGCGCCTAAAGGCCCGCGGAGGCCGCCCTAGCTGCCGTTCGACGGCGGCGCGATCACTTTCCATCACCGTCGATCGTAGTGGTGTGTGCCTTCTTCCAGGCCTGGATGCCCTTGACGATGAAGAGGTGCTCGCCCGGGCGGACGAACCCCAGCCTGCGCGCCTCGCGGGCGAGCGCGTCGCTGCTCGCCGAGAACTCGAGCCGGTCCTGCAACGCGCGCTTCTCGGTCGCCAGCCGGCCGACTTCGGCACGCCGCGAGGAGAGCTCGTGGCGCCTCTCGATCCAGCTTCTGAGGGGGTGGTAGTACGCGTAGCCGATCACCACGATCAGTACGACGGCCAGCCACCGCCGCGCGAGCGTGGCGAGGGGTGGACGACGTGACGCCCGCGCGGCCATGAGCGCGGCTTTCGCGGAAGTCCCCCCCGCTCCTCCGAGAAAGCGAGGGGAAACTTCAACTCGGAGTATTCAAAGCGCGTGAGTTGAGACGGATGGGCGGGCGAAGCCCACCCATCCTCCGGACGGCGTCGACAAGCGACGCCTCAGACGACGACGTCGACCTTGATGACGTTCGTCGAGCCGGGGATGTTGACCGCAGTCCCCGCGGTGATCACCACGGTGTCGCCCGACTCGATCAGGCCTGCCTCCTTCGCCGCGTCCAGGGAACGATTCCAGAGATCCTCGACGTCCTTGCACTCGGGGATCCAGACCGGCGTCACGCCCCACTCGATCGCCATCTGGTGCACCGACCAAAGCTTGTGGGTCAGGGCTACGATCGGCCGGCGCGGGCGCAGCCTCGCGACCGCCGACGCCGTGCGCCCCGTGAAGGTGGGGACGAGTATCGCCTTCGCACCGAGCGCCTCAGCGAGATCGCAGGCCGCATTCGACATTGCGTTTCCGATCGTCGGGTCCTCCGTCGCCTCGGGAATTTGATGCCGGTAGCCGAGGCTCGGCTCGACCGCACGAGCGATGCGGTCCATCGTCTGCACCGCCTGCACCGGGTACTCACCCATGGCTGTTTCGCCCGAGAGCATGATCGCAGACGTCCCGTCGAGAACCGCGTTCGCCACGTCGCTGGCCTCTGCGCGCGTCGGCTCGGGGTGGTGGATCATCGACTCGAGCATCTGGGTTGCCGTGATCACGGGCTTCCCGCGCTCGAGCGCCTTGAGGATGATCCGCTTCTGCACGAGCGGCACGAGCTCCGGGCCGATCTCGACGCCGAGATCGCCGCGGGCAACCATCACGGCGTCCGCCTCGGCGAGCACGTCGTCGAGCGCGTCGACAGCCTCCGCTTTCTCGATCTTTGCGATCACGTGAGCGGTCGACCCCTCCTGCTCGAGCAGCGCTTTCAGATCGCGAACGTCGGCCGCCGACCGGATGAAAGAGAGCGCGATGAAGTCGCAGCCGAGCTCGAGAGCGAACGGCAGATCCTCGAGGTCCTTGCGCGTCAGCGACGGGATCGGAATCGGAACACCCGGAAGATTCACGCCCTTGTGGGACGTCACCCTCCCACCGACGATGATGCCGCAGCGCGCGCGGCCGGACTCGACCTCCTCGACGCGCAGCCGGATCATCCCGTCGTCGATGAGGACCTCGTGCCCTGGCCGCAGCACCTCGCCGATCGCGGCCGGCGCGATCGGCAGCTCGCCGTTGCGAGCTCCGTCTTCGCCGATGACGACAGTGACCTCGCCGCCCTGCGGCAGGTCGAGCGGCTGGTCGAGCCCACCGACACGGAACTTGGGCCCCTGGAGGTCGCCGATCAGCGCGAGCGGCCGCCCGATCTCCTCCTGGACGTCGCGGACGAGCTTGGCCCTGGCCGCGTGATCCTCGTGGGTCCCGTGCGAGAGGTTGAGGCGTGCCGCGTCCATCCCCGCCTCGACCAACTCCCGCAACTTTTCCGGAGTCGAGCAGGCAGGGCCGATCGTCGCGACGATCTTCGTCCGGCGCGGCGTGACGGAGGCCATGCAAGCAGGTTAGCGCCGGGATATGTCAGCGCTGCGTGCGTGGAAAGGTGGACCACCCCGGATAGACGGCGGCGTCACCCAGTTCTTCCTCGATGCGGAGCAGCTGGTTGTACTTCGCCACCCGGTCGGTGCGGGACGGCGCGCCCGTCTTGATCTGACCGCCGCCGGTCGCGACGACCAGGTCGGCGATCGTCGTATCCTCGGTCTCGCCGGAGCGGTGGGAGATCACCACGGCGTAGCCGTTGGCGCGCGCGAGCTCGATCGCCTCGAGCGACTCTGTCAAGGTTCCGATCTGGTTGACCTTGACGAGGATCGCGTTTGCAACGCCCTCGTCGATGCCGCGCTGGAACCGCTCGACATTCGTCACGAAGAGGTCGTCGCCGACGAGCTGCATGCGATCGCCGAGCCGCTCCGTCATCGTCTTCCACGCGCCCCATTCGTCCTCCGCGAGCCCGTCCTCGATCGAGACCACCGGATAGCGATCGGCCAGCGTCGCGTAGAGATCGATCAGCTCGTCCGCGCTCATGATCTGGCCCTGGCGCTCGAGGTGATAGCCGCCGTCGCGGTAGAGCTCGGTCGAGGCGGGATCGAGCGCGATCGCAACGCGTTCGCGGTGCCCCACTCGTTCAGCCGCCTCGAGCACCGCCTCGATCGCGGCCTCGGTCGATTCCAGCTCCGGGGCGAAGCCGCCCTCGTCGCCGACTCCGGTCGAGAGCCCGCGCTCGTGCAGCACGTCGGAGAGCGCGTGAAAGGTCTCCGCGCCGATCCTCAATCCTTCGGCAAACGAATCCGCGCCGGCCGGAACGAGCATGAACTCCTGCAGGTCGAGGGAGTTCTGGGCGTGCGCGCCGCCGTTGATCACGTTCATCATCGGCACGGGCAAGACGTGGGCGCCGACCCCGCCGATCCAGCGGAACAATGACACGCCTGCATGGGCGGCCCCGGCCTTTGCAGTGGCCAGCGACACGCCGAGAATCGCGTTGGCCCCGAGGCGTGACTTGTTCTTCGTCCCGTCGAGCTCGATTAGCCTCAGGTCCACCGCGCGCTGGTCTTCGGCGTCGAGCCCCGCGACGGCTCCGGCGATCTCCGTCTCG